>JACDBP010000209.1 GCA_013694835.1 Chloroflexota bacterium | reverse complement strand
GTGACGGGCTTGCCGAGGGGCTGGGCGATGTCGACGCCGAACCGCTCGCGCTCGCCGACGGCGACGGGCCGCCGGACTGCGAGGCAGAGGCGCTCGGTGACGCCGAGGCCGAGGAGGACGGAGAGGGAGACGGTGATGGCGTCGGATCCGGACTCAGGCCGATCTGCTCGGTCCGGATGAGCACTCGCTGGTTGTCGCCGGCGCCCGTGATGGCGACCACCGAATCCGGCAGATCGTTCTGGGCCAGCACCTCCTTGACGTCGGCGGTGCTCGGGGTCTGGCCCTCGAACTGGATCTCCCAGACCGTGCCGCCGGTGTAGTCGATGGAGAACTGGAGGCCGGCCTTGCCGTCGGTCAGCGGACCTGCGGCAATGGCGATGAGGCCGGGGATGGTGATGAGCAGGCTGAACAGGTAGAAGAAGCGGCGCTTGCCGATGATGTCGAACACGAGCTAGGCCCGCACGCCGGCTTCACGCGATCGACCCCTGGGTGCCACGAGCGTGAACTCGGCCTCCTCGACGCCGTAGTAGCCGGCCTTGCGGGCCCACGGCTGCCGCACGACCCAACGAAGCATCACGCGACTGAGCGTGATGGCCGTGAACATGGAGACAAGCACGCCGATGATGAGCACCAGGGCGAAGCCCTTGATGGTCGCCGAGCCGAAGTAGACCAGGATGCTCGCGGTGATGAGGCTCGACACATTGGAGTCGAGGATCGAGTTCCACGCGCGGTTGAAGCCGGCCTCGATCGCCGCGTTGATGGTCTTGCCGGCGCGCAGCTCCTCCTTCGTTCGCTCGAAGATGAGGATGTTGGCGTCCACCGCCATGCCTACCGAGAGCACGAACCCGGCGACCCCCGCAAGCGTGAGCGTGACCGGCACGAGTCGGAAGATGGCATAGACGACCAGCGCGTAGTAGAGCAGCGCGACGCAGGCCACGGCGCCTGGCAGGCGGTAGTGGATGAGCATGAACAGGAACACGAGCCCGATGCCGATGATCCCGGCGAGGATGCTCTGGCGCAGGAAGTCCTGGCCGAGGGTGGCGCTGATCTCCGTGAAGCTGACCTCGCGCAGCTGCAGCGGCAGGGCGCCGAAGCGGAGCGTGGTGACGAGCCGGTTCTGTTCCTCGACCGTGAAGTCACCGGAGATCTGGCCGGTGCCGGTCGTGATGGCGCCCTGGATGAACGGCGCAGAGACCACTAGGTCGTCGAGCACGATGGCGAAGAACTCGTCGATGTGCTGCGAGGTGTACTGGGCGAACTTGCGCGAGCCCTCCGGCTTCAGATCGAAGCCGACCGCCAGGCGGTTGCCCTGGGTGGTGTCGAAGGCCGGCCTCGCCGCCGCGATCTCCTCGCCGGTGAAGAGCACCTCGGGTTTCGGGTCGAGCGGCAGACCCTGCACCGCGGTCTTGGAGCCGGGGTTCCGCTGCGTGCCGTACTCCTCCGGCGGCAACGGGATGAACTCAAGCTTGCCGGTGTTGCCCACCAGCGCCCGCACCTGGTCGCGGTCGCTGGTGCCGGGAATCTCAACGTTGATCCGGTCCGCACCCTGCGTCTGGACGATGGGCTCCGCGAGCCCGGTCGCGTTGACGCGGTTCTCGATGATCGTCCGGATGGTCGCCAGGATGTCCGGCGTGACGGGGCGATCGACCTGCGGGATCGCCTGGTACTCACCACGCAGGCCGCCCTGGAGATCGAGCCCGAGCTTGGTCTCGAGCAGCGCGCCGTCAGAGGCAAATGGGCGGGCGATCCGCAGCGGCAGGTCCACCGCGAAGGCAGCCAGTCCTACGGCGATGATGATGAATGGAAGGAAGCGTCGCATCGGCGGCGACTATATCAGGGGCACGCTGGCGGCAGCCCTGTCAGGCGTCCAGCGCCACCCGGATCCGCTCGGCGAGGCTGCGGCTGATGCCAGGCACTGACGCGATCTCCTCCACGGTGGCATCCCGCATCTGGCGTGCCGACCCGAAGACCCGTAGCAGGGCTCGCTTGCGAGTCGGCCCGACGCCCGGCAGGTCGTCGAAGAGCGAGCGGGTCTGCGCCTTCGCCCGGAGCTTGCGGTGATAGGCGATGGCGAACCGGTGCGCCTCGTCGCGCAGCCGCTGCACGAGATAGAGCGCCTGAGAGGTGGGCGGCAGCACGATCGGCTCGGAGCGTCCGGGCAGGAACAGCTCCTCGCGCTCCTTGGCGATGCCGACGAGTGCCATGTCGGTGAGCCCGAGCCCGTCCAGCGCATCACGCGCCGCAGCGACCTGTCCCTTCCCGCCGTCTACCACGACCAGGTCCGGCAGGCGCCAGCGCAGCTCCTCGGCACTCCCCTCCTCCCCCGCCAGCGCCCGCTTGAAACGGCGGATCAGCACCTCCTGGTGACTTGCGAAGTCGTTGGCGCCCTGGACCGTCTTGATGCGGAAGCGACGGTATTCGCCCGAGCGTGGTCGTCCCTCCTCGAAGACCACCATGCTGCCGACCGAGTTCGTGCCCTGGATGTTGCTGATGTCGTAGCACTCGATGCGCATCGGCGCCGAGGGCAGCCCGAGCGCGTCGGCAAGCTGCTCCAGCGCGCCGAGCGTCTTGCCCTGGTCGGCAAGCCAGCGAGCCTGCTCACGTGCGAGGGTCTCACCCGCGTTGCGTGAGGCAAGCTCCATCAGCGCCCGGCCGTTGCCACGCCGCGGGACGTCGAGGTGGACGGTATGGCCACGTCGAGCCGTGAGGAACGTCTCCAGGTCGGGCCCCTCCCCCAGCGTCATCGGCAGGAGCACGCGCCGAGGCACCGAGCCCGCGGCCGCGTAGTACTGCTTCACGAATGCCGCCAGCGCCTCCTCGTTCGGTCCGTCGCCCAGGTTCTCCAGCACGAAGACATCCTGGCCCACCGTCTTGCCGTCCCGGATCGCGAACAGCTGCACTGCCGCCTCGTTGCCCGAGCGGGCGTAGCCCAGCACGTCAAGCTCCGTTCTGGCGAAGGCGGCCATCTTCTGGTCCTCCATCGTTCGTTCGATGGCTCGGACCTTGTCGCGGAGTGCGGCCGCCCGCTCGAACTCCATGCGCTCGGAGGCGGCCGTCATGTCCTGCCGCAGGCGTCGCGCGACGGTCTCCTTGCGGCCCTCCAGGAAGAGCATCACCTGGTCGATGTCGTGGCGGTAGGTCGGCTTGTCGATGGCCTCGATGCAGGGACCCTGGCAGCGCTTGATGTGGTACAGCAGGCAGGGTCTCGCGAGCGCTCGTTCGCCCTCCCTGATGTCGATGGTGCAGGTTCGGAACGGGAAGAGCCGCCTGATCAGGTTCATCGCCTCGTCCACCGAGCTGGCTGAGGCATACGGCCCGAAGTAGCGGCTGCCGTCGTTGACCAGCTTGCGCGTCCGCTCGATGCGCGGGAAATCGTGGCCCAGGGTGACCTTGATGAAGGGGTAGCTCTTGTCGTCCTTGAGGCGCACGTTGAACCGGGGCTGGAACCGCTTGATGAGCGTCGCCTCGAGCAGCAGCGCTTCGCTCACCGTGTCGGTGAGCGTGTACTCGACATCGGTGACACGGTCGATCGAGCTCTCGATCCGGAGCGGCGGCCCGCTGCCGCCCCTGTTCCAGTAGGACCGCACCCGGTTCCGGAGGTTCTGCGCCTTGCCGACGTACAGCACCCGGCCGCGGGCGTCCTTCATGAGGTAGACGCCGGAGCCGGTCGGCAGCTTGTCGAGGGTCGTCCGGAGTTGCGACGTCACGACCGGATGCTAGCGCGCGGGCGGTTGCGTTTGGCCGAACGTGGAACGACCCCGGGGACTGCCCGGGGCCGTTCCTGTCCGCTTGAGGGGTCGCGATCAACCGCCCGGGATCTTGATCAGGAGGAGCTGTCCGCCTTCACGCTTGTACGTGAAATCCGGGCCCGGAGGCGCGACGTTGTCATCGCCGGCGGCCTTCGCCACCCACAAACTGTGGGCCTGGACGTCGATGAGGAACGCACCCGAGCCGAACAGCGCCGAAGCGTCGACGACGCCGGACGCTTCCCAGGCCCCGAGATTCCCGTTGGCAAAGCCGTCGATGTCCCAGACGCCGCCGTCGGAGGACTGGTCGACGCTGGCCACGACATTCGTAGCCATGTCACTGAACCTGTGCTGCCACAGTCGCGCGCTGGTCTTGTTCGGGTCGGTGTCCGCGGCGGGGAAGTGCTGGGCCGAGCTCGGGTCCTCCGTGATGTAGAGGCCGTTGGTGGTCGTCTCGAGGTTGTCCGGCTGGTGGACCTCGGTGATGATCTTGACCGGCTGGTCGTCGCCCTCGATGAGGATCGAGAACGAGGTCACGACCTTGGGATCCGTCGGATCGAGGACCAGCTTCCAGACCCGCCCGTTCGTCGACTTGCCCGGACCGGGGGCACCCGTGGTCGCCCGGCCGGAATCGGCGACGTAGACGATGTTGGCCATGCCCGGCCGCTTATCCGAGGCGATATCCTCGACGCGCACGAAGCCGAAGACGCCATTCGTCTTGGACCAGTACTCGAGGACCCACTGCGGTCCGTCGATGCCGATGCCGTTGGGATCGCGCTGCCAGGTCCCGTCGTTCGGCGGGAGCGGGTACGGACCGCCGTAGGCCACCGGCACGTCGCCGGCCATCATCTCCGTGCCGTCCGGGTTGCGGCCCATCGCGATCGGGCCCGGGACCGGGATGAAGCGCCCGGCGGGAGCCGCCACGCTGCCCGGGATGAAGTCCTCGTATCTCTGGTAGAGCGGATCGTCGGACACGAAGGCCCGCAGGACCCCGACGTCGTTCCACAGGTTGGTGGAGTTCGCCGCGGTGTAGGAGTAGAGCTGCGACTGCGACGGGTTGTTGGTGAAGGTGTCGTCGCCCGACAGGACGACCGGCTTGCCGTAGCCCGGCACCGCCACCGCGTTCTCGTGGTTGAACCGGCCCATGCCCCAGATCGGACGGCGCTCGCCGGTGGCCGGATCGAAGGCGACCACTACGCCCGCCTGCCGTGCGGTATCGGCCCCGATCGGCGCCGGCCATGCCTTGCCGGTGCGGTTGACCCAGTCGACGGCTTCTTCGTTCGTGAAGAGCGTGTTCCGCGTGAAGCCGTGAGCCGCGGTCGCCAGGAAGTTGGAGCAGAAGCGCTGGTAGTTCTCGCTGTTCCGGATGACGTATTCGCCGGTGCGGATCTTCATCGTCGTCGGGTTGATCGCCAACCGGCTCAACCGCGCGTTCGAGAAGTCGTTCTGCGAGTTCGACTGGGTCGGAGCGCCCGGGTTGTAGGGGAACGGCACGGTCGAGGTCTCGTGGTTGACATAGACGTTGACGAGCGGCCCGCTGCCGTAGCTGCCGTTGTCGATGGAGATGCCGTCCGGAAGGGCATCGAACGTGTAGTTGTCCACCTTCTCACCGACCGTGATCAAGGGGGTGATGGTCGCACCCGGGACGGTGCTCGTGAGCATCGAGGGCTGTGTGGTCCGGTGCCCGCGCAACTCGGGCCTGATGGCCGAGGCACTGCCGGCGACGGTGCTCGCCAGGAGCCCTGCGAGGCCCACGGCCGTGGCGAGCCTGACTCCCGACTTGGAGCCGGTGAGACGCATCGTTCCCTCCTCCGATCGCGGCACTCGAGCCCCGGCTGGGGGGTTCCGGTCGCACCACGAGGATAGTCCTTCACCGGTGCCTGTGGCACCCGGGATCCTCGTTTTCGTTCGCTGGATACCGTGATGCCGCGCTGCCAAGTGTCAGCGCTCGCCGGGGGCATCACGACTCCGGAGATGCGAGAACCGGGGTCCGCCTGGACCCCGGTTCAGTGTCCCGGTCGGCTGATCGATCAGGGGGCGGTGATGACCGGGCAGACGTTCGCCGGGTTCGGTCCGGCACCCGCGATGCAGGTGATGCGGCCCTGGATCGACGGGCTGACCGGCGTGTTGGCCTCGATGTAGTCGGCGAGCACCTGGTCCATCAGGTCCTGCGTCGCGGCGTTGTGACCGGCTCGCTTGTCGCCGTAGCCATCGCCGCCACCGAGCATGAAGTCGTTGATGGCGATGTGATAGACGGTGCTGTCCAGGATGACGGGAGTCGCGGTGCAGCTGCCGTCCGGGTTCGCTCGGACCACGCTGGTCACGCGGCTGCCCGCGTTCTGGGTGATGTCATAGGTGAAGCAGAGTCCGGAGACCTGCGGGAAGCGGCCCTGCGGGCTCGGGCTCGCGCCGGCACCGATGAGGCTGACGCCGTTCTCGAGCATCTGTTTGAGCTCGACGCCCGTGACGTCCAGCGTCACGACCTGGTTGCCGAACGGCAGGACGGTGTTGACCTGGCCGCGCGTGATGTTGTACGGCGGCGGCGGCGTCCCGTAGGGCGGACAGAAGTCACTTGGGTTGTCGGCCGCCGGACAGGTCAGGTCTGCCCGGAGACCGCCCGAGTTCGTGATCGCGAACTCCGTATCGGTGGGGTGCGGGCTGTCGTAGGCCTTGAGCATGGAGTCCGTCACGATGTTGCCCAAGCGCGACTCGCAGAGGCGTCCGTCGCTGCGGCCACACGAATCGGCCCGCGGGATCGCGACCGTGGACTGGCCGATGATGACGTTGAAGATCGGTGCCAAGAGGGCGTTGTAGTAGTCGATCCGGGCCTGGATCGCAGGATCCGCGGTGACGCCGATGTTCCAGGGCTTGTGCCAGTCCGCCGTGCGATAGATGGTCTTGTGGCGGCTGAGGTCGACCACCATCCGGACGCGCCCGAAACGGAGGCCCTTGCTTCGGTTCTCCGTGACGAGCACGCGGTTGCCGGTCACGGCGGAGACCTGGAAGTCGGTGTGATCGCCCATCACAACGTCGACCTGCCTTGATGCATCGGCGAGGTCGACGAGCGGGCCTGCCGGCGTGGTGACGCCGCCACTCGTCGCTCCGAGGTGGCCGAAGGCGACGAGGCCGTCCGTGACGGGAGCCAGTTGCTTGGCGTACTTGTTCACCGCGGTCTCTGCGTCGGTCACGATGAACGGCGCGACGAGGGCGGGATTCGTCAGCTCGGGCAGGTCCTCATTGGTGAAGCCGATGAAACCGATCCGCGCGCCACCGAAGTCGAAGGCGGTGGTCGGGCGCCACTGCTTCGGGAAGTTCCCGGTGTTGCCATTGACCACGTTGGAGCTGAGGAACGGGAACTTGGCGAGCGGCACGATGTTCTGGCGGAAATCCATCTGGCCGGCGTCGAAGTTGTGGTTGCCTATTCCGTCGATGTTCACGCCCATAAGGTTCATCGCCTCGATGGCAGGCTTGTCGTCGAAATAGTTCGAGACGGGCGGCGTCGCGCCGATGCTGTCACCGCCGGTCAGCGTGACCGATCCGTTGCGGGCCTCGGCGCGGTAGACGTCGAAGTATGGCTACAGGTAGGCCGCGCCGCCGATGTTGAACGACGGGTTGGCGGTGCCGCTGCCACTGAGGTTGTCCGGCGAATCCGACAGCGGCGGCAGCTGCCCGTGCCAGTCGCTGATGCTCAGGATCGTGACCTCGCGAAGGCTCGCCCGGTTCGGAAGTGCCTCGTAGAGGATCCTGCCGCGGGCGTTCTGGGGGCCCGGGAAGCCCATCAGGAAGGAGACCGTCGGCGCGACGTCGACCGCACGAAGGCCCGCCAACGGCGTCGCAGATGTCCGGAGGCCGGGGCCCGACATGATGAACGTCGAGTGCAGGTTCACGTTGTGCGCCAGGTCCACGAGATCCGGCGCGAAGCCGTGCTGGCCGAAGAAGTCGGACGGCGCGATGACGATGCCGGGCTTGCCGGCGTCGGACTGATACGGCGGGCGAAGGATGACGACCACGTCACCCGATCGGTTCGGATGGAGGGAATCGGACCCGTCGACGTCGCGCAGCTGTTCCTTGTCGAGGACCCTGTCGACGACCTGCTTGCCGGGCGCATCGGGGTCGGACAGGGCGTTGAAGCTCGCTTTGATCGCGGCGCGTATGGCGTTGTAGGTGATGCCGTTGGGCAGGTTGTTGTTGATGTAGATCTGGATGGTGCCGCCGGCCCAGCAGGCCTTGGCAACGTCGCCGGAGACGTAGTTGTTGTTCGGCGGAGTGCCCGCGGTCACGAGGTTGGTGGCGCCGCAGTTCGAGGTCGTCGTGTTCCCACTCGGGTGCACTGACTGCATCATCGACGACTGCGTGTTCATGACCATCGTGTCGTACAGGACCTTGCGGGCGTTGACCGCCAGCCAGGCCGGTGCGAACCCGTGGTCGGAGCCGACGAAGGTCGTAGGGTTGGTGCCCATCCACGAGCGCGTCCGCGCCAGCTTCTCATCGGCGGCGTGGTAGGCGGACTTCACGAAGCCCTCGCGGATGGCCAGGCGGCCGTCCGGGACATCGTCGTCATCCACGTCGTCGTAGTACGGGTTCGGGTCGCCGTCCATGTCGGTCGGCGTGTAGAGGCCCATGAACTGATGGCTGAACTCATCCGTGACCGGCAATCCCACCATCGCCAGCTCCGTGTCGGGCTGGAGCGTGCCCAGGATGTAATCGAGCGTGGCGTTGGCGTATCCCTCGTGGAGATCGAGTCCCTGCTGGACGTAGGTCTCCTCGTCGACCACCCGCGCCTCGAGCGGCGCGAAGTCGGCCGCGATGTAGGTCGGCACGTTCTCGGCGAGGTACTTCTCCAGCCGGTCCTCACCGGCCCCACCAGCGGGCAGCGCCATGCAGGCAGCCGTCGTGCAGCTGGCGATGACGCGTTGGACGGACGTGAAGTACAGCTTGAAGTTCGACAGGTCCGGGGCGAGCGAGATGAGCTTGGTGTAGAAGCCAGCCGCCTGGCCGGCTCGCGTGCCGATGAGGCCGTCGGCTCCGGTGAGCTTGACCTCCTCGAAATCACCGACCACGAGGTTGACCTCGGCCTGGCTGCCGTCCTTGGCGGCGGCGCCCGGAACGAGCAGCACCGTGTCGTAATCGACAAGGCCATTGGTGTCGTCGTCGTACGCGTAGAGGTCGTAGACGCGGGTCGGGTTCTGGGCGGCGAACGTGGTGGCGATCGTCAGCGTGTTCTGCTGCGGCGGCGCCGCCGGATCGCCTGTCGGGACGTTGGTCCAGCCGCTGGCCGGGGCAAAGGTGGATACCTGGTACACGACGCCGAACGTGGCGGCGCCGGCTGCCTCATCCGGATCCGACTGACCGACGAGCACGCCGCGGCCGGAGAAGAAGTTCGTGAAGTCGACCGTCGGCCCGGCGATCGCCGCCGCGCGGCCTCCGACCCAGTCGACCTGGGCGACCTTGCGCCCGGCGCGCTCGGCGGCCTGGGCGATGGTGTCGGCCTGGAGGATGGGCGTCGACGGGGCGAACGAGGTCCGGTTCGAGAACACGTCGCCGGTGCGGTGGAAGGTGTTGTTGGTGGAGCCGTGCTCGGCAGGGTACGCCCCCGTCGCCATGGTGTACCAGCCGACGCCGGTGTTCGGCGGAAAGGCCTGGACCATGCCGTTCGCGCCGACGACGCCTTTCGACTTCAAGCTCATCATCGTCGGCATGAGGCCCTGTGCCCCGTACTGGTCGACGAGATCAGGGCGCATGCCGTCCGCGGCGAACATGACGGTTCGGGTGGCCGGCGGCGTATAGGCGGGAGCAAGTGCCGCCACTCCGGCGGAGGCAGGGATCAGGCTGGCCAAGAGCGTGACCGACGCGACCACGCTCAGCCTGCGGGACCAGGCTGGTCTGGACAAACGACACCTCCACGACGTGGCCGCTCGGTCGGCCTCTGCGCTGCGTGCTGTCGGCGGGGTCCCCCCGACGCCCGACGCACCCTCCACTCTCGCAACGCGGCATGACGCCACCCTCACAGGAGCCGGACACGTCATGTCGATGCGGCCCGAGCATACCGCCCCCTTCGGGCCAGTGACACACCGAATCGCGTTGCCACGGGCGCCATCCTGTTAACGGCCGGTTAACGCCACGTCAACGCGGGGACCGCGTCAAGATCGGGCCGAGGAGGTGATCCATGACGACCATCCAGGCGATCGTGCGATCGATCAACCGTGATCTGACGCCACAGTTCGAGGAGCGTCTCCGGGCTGCTCTCGCTGTCCAGGACCGCGACTGGCTCGTCGACCAGATCGTCCGGCTGACCCTCGACGCGCACAGCCTGGAGGAGATCGACCGGCGCAGCGAGGTCGACGCCAAGGTACGGGGGCGGGCGGAACGGCTCGAGCGAGTGCGTGAGCTGTCGCTCGATCGGGCCGTGCTCGTGGCCTTCCTCGCCGAGTCGCACCTGGCGGAACGGCAGGCGTTCGTGGACGCAGGCCTCGTGCTTGGCGGCGCGCCGGCCAAGGGGACCTCGATCCTGCTGCCCGAGCACCGCACCGCCACCGGCCAGGAATCGCTCCTCCGAGCGAAGGACCTCCTCTTCGCGCTGCTGTTCGGCGACGCCTCGTCCGGCACCCGGCTCGCACGGGTCCAGCAGGAGCTGCTGACGCTGGCACTGCCACGGCACAAGGCCGGCGCGCTGGACTTCATGCGCGCCTCGACCGAGCTCGCCGCAGCAGGCACCTGGCAGGACCCGGACAGCGTGTCGCATGACGAGCGAGCCGACAACGTACTGCTCGAGGTCCAGTTCGGCGAGATCGAGGGCGAACTGGTCGGAGCGGGGGTCGTCCGCACCCTCTCACTCATCAACAACCTGGAAGTGAACGAGCAGGTGCTCTATGCCCGGATGATCAACGTCGAGGAGACGACGCTCATCAGCTGAGCTTTCAGCTCGATCTTGAGTGATCTCCCGGCCACATCACAGATACACCGACCGCGTGCGTCCGGTGGCCTGACCGAAGCTCCAGAGGTCGATCCGGGGGGCCGGCGTCGCCAGCTGCTCGGGCGTGAGGTCCTTGCATGGGTCGATGAGCCGCTCGGTCGCCCAGCTGTGGTGGGCCATGGCGTCGTCGAGCAGTGACGCGGTCATCGAGCCCCTCCGGCGGCCTTCTTGGCGATATCGCCGATGATCGCGGCAAGCTCCTGGGGACGCGACCACATCGGCCAGTGGCTCGTCGGCAGGTCGATCCAGGTGACGTCATGCAGCTCGTCGACGCCGCGGAGCCACGCCCAGTCCTGCTCCCTGGCGTACGCCTTGATGTTCTCGGATGGGAACCCGGTGCAGATGATGGTGCTCGCGAGGTCGCGGCGGGCCTCGTTGGTCAGCTCCACGCCCTCGCGCAGGACGCCGGCCGGCACGGGCACCGCCCGTTGTCGAAACGTCTCGAGCTGCGCTTCGCTGAGCCCGTCGAGGTTCTCCTCCTCCGCGAGCTCCTCCCAGTCCAGGGGCTTCTCCACGCCCTCGAGGTCGGGTTCCAGCGCGCCCTTCCCGGGGGCCGAGTCGACGTAGACCATGGCAGCGATCCGCTCCGGGACCCGGTCGCTGGCGGCATAGCCAGAGAAGCCGGTCGCACTGTGCACCGCGAGCACGACGGGAGAGTCGATGGTCTACGGATTCTGCGCCGGTCTCTATCCGACCGATCACCCCTCGCTGCCAGAACTGGATCGCGACGACGCCGATCCCTGACGCGCCTCTGTGTCCAGCCGGCTCCCCCAGCCACTCCGGTTAGTAGGGCTGCGACGCTGGCGTCGTTGGACGATCCAGGCGTAAGTACCGGATAAGCGCCGAGCGTCATGGTCTCGTCGCATGACTTCCCACCCATCGGTCGTGGAACGACTCGACCGCCTGGCCCCGGACCAACGATCGGCGGCTACCGCGCCACCAGGCCCTCTCCTCTGCGTGGCACCAGCGGGTTCGGGCAAGACGACGACCCTCGTGGCAAGGATCGCCTGGCTGGTGGACGGCGGCGTCGCTCCCGCGGCCCTCAGCGCCGTGACCTTCAACAAGAAGGCCGCGGTCGAGCTCGCCGAGCGGCTGGACC
>JACDBP010000162.1 GCA_013694835.1 Chloroflexota bacterium | reverse complement strand
GGCCGGCGCCGGGTGCCTGCTCGCCGTCGCGCAGGGTCGTGTCGAAGACGCGGATCTGGCCGGGCGAAAGGCGTGACCCGGGAGCCCCGGCGAATGCGGTCACGCCGGGTTCTCGACCGAGGGCGAGGTCACGGCCTCGGCCGCTGGCGCCGTCAGGGCATCGGCCACGACCGTTGCCTGGGCCGCCGTGGCAGGCGTCCGGGCGGCGCCGCTCGCCGAGGCCTGGGCCTGGCCGGCGTGGACCTCCACGGGATCGAGCCACTGCATCTTGGCGCGGAGCTCCGCGCCCACCGGCTCGATCTGGTGGTTGCGATCCGCTTCACGCATCTGGTTGAACTGCGGGCGACCCGCCTCGTTCTCGGCGATCCAGCGCCGCGCGAAGGACCCACTCTGGATGTCGGCAAGGACGTCCTTCATCGTCGTCTTGACGCCTTCCACGATGCGCGGGCCCGAGACGTAGTCGCCGTACTCGGCGGTGTCGCTGACGCTGAAGCGCATGAAGTTGAGGCCGCCGCGGTACATCAGGTCCACGATCAGCTTCAGCTCGTGCATCGTCTCGAAGTAGGCGAGCTCGGGCTGGTAGCCGGCCTCGACGAGCGTCTCGAAGGCGGCCTTGACGAGCGACGAGACGCCGCCGCACAGGAGCGACTGCTCGCCGAACAGGTCGGTCTCGGTCTCCTCCTTGAAGGTGGTCTCGAGCACGCCCGCCCGGGTCGCACCGAGCCCGCGGGCATAGGCCAGCACCCGCGCCCGGCCACTGCCGTCGTGGTCGCGATGCACGGCGAAGAGCGCGGGCACCCCGCCGCCCGCCCGATAGACCGAGCGGAGCAGGTGGCCGGGACCCTTCGGCGCGACCATCCCCACGTCGATGCCGCCCGGCGGATCGATCACCCCGAAGTGGATGGCGAAGCCGTGGGCGAAGAGCAGCAGCTGGCCCGGTCGCAGATGGGGCAGGATCTCCGTCTCGTAGACGGCTTTCTGGCCGGTGTCAGGGACGAGCACCGCGACGACGTCCGCCGCCTGCACCGCCTCGGCGACGTCCAGCACCTGGAAGCCAGCCCCTTCCGCCACTGCCCGGCTCTTGCTGCCGGGCGCGAGACCGACCACCACGTCATGACCTGAATCGCGCAGGTTCTGCGCGTGGGCGTGACCCTGGCTGCCGTAGCCGATGACGGCGATCGTCCTGCCCTCGAGGGCATCGGTGGGGGCGTCGTCGTCGTAGTACATGCGTGCGCCCATGGCTATCCCTCCTTGAGCTCGACGACGCCGGAGCCTCGTCCCATCACGATGCTGCCGGTTCGGACCATCTCCCGGATGCCGAAGCCGCCGAGAAGCGCCACGAGCGCGTCGATCTCGTCGACCGTGCCGCTCGCCTCCACGATCACCGAGTCCTGGGCGATGTCCACGATCCGCCCGCGATAGAGCTCGACGATCTTGATGATCTCGCCGCGGGTGCTGTTCGTGGCACGCACCTTGAGCAGCGCCAGCTCGTGTTCGATGCGGCGAGCGGCGGTCAGGTCCTGGATCTTGAGCACGTCGATCAGCCGGTAGAGCTGCTTGCTGACCTGCTCCACGGCGAAATCGTCGCCACGAAGCGTGAGCGTCATGCGGCTGATGTCCGGCCGCTCGGTGTGGCCGACGGTGAGCGATTCGATGTTGAAGTTGCGCGAGCGCATCAGGCTCGCGACGCGGTTCAGGACACCCGGCTTGTTGTTGACGATGACGACGAGGACATGCCTCGCCTCCTCGCCGGTGCCCGGGACGTGGCGGCTGATCGTACCGTCAGGCATCACGAGACTCATCCGGCGGCCGCCTCGCCCCAGGTCTCGATGAGGTCGGAGAGTCCTTTGCCGGCGGGCATCATCGGGAACACGTTCTGCGTCTCCGCGATCTCGAACCAGCAGAGGACCGGTCCGTCGACCGCCTGGGCGCCCCGGATGGCCGGTTCGACCTCGTCCGGCGTGCGTGCCCGGAAGGTGGGGATGCCGAAGGCTTCGGCGAGCTTCTCGAAGTCAGGTCCCGGCAGGTGCGCCGAGTGGTAGTTGCCGCTGTAGATGATCTCCTGCCACTGGCGGATCATGCCCAGCTTCTTGTTGTCCAGCAGCGCGATCTTGACCGGGATGCTGTCCTGGGAGAGCGTCATCAGCTCCTGGAATGTCATCTGGAAGCCGCCGTCGCCGACGACCGCCCACGTCTCCTTGTCCGGCCGGCCGAGCGCCGCGCCCATGGCGGCCGGGACGCCGTAGCCCATCGTGCCCAGCCCGCCGCTGGAGAGGTGCGAGTTGGGGCGCTTGAACCCGGCGTAGCGGGCGAGCCACATCTGGTGCTGGCCGACGTCCGCGACGAGCGTTGCGTCATGGTCGGTCAGCTCGCCGAGCCTGGCGATCACGAAATCGGCGGACAGGAGGCCATCGCGCCAGGCACCGGAGCCGTGCCAGCTGGCCGATTCCGAGTCCCCGCGCCACGCTGCGAGCTCGGCGGCGTAGGCCTCGCGCTCGGTGGGTTGGACGGCTTCGACCAGGGGGATCAGGGCATCCAGCACCCGCTTCACGTCGCCCACGATCGGCACTTCTACGGCGACGTTCTTGCCGATCTCGCTGGGGTCGATGTCGACGTGGACGATACGTGCGTGAGGCGCGTAGGTGCTCACCTTGCCCGTGACGCGATCGTCGAAACGCATACCAAGGGCGATCAGCAGGTCCGCGGACTGGATGGCACGGTTGACATGCTTCCAGCCATGCATGCCCATGAAGCCGTAGCTGAGGGGGTGCTCCTCGTCGATGGCGCCGATGCCGAGAAGTGTGTGCGCTACCGGGATCTGCGTCTTCTCGGCGAAGGCGCGCAGCGCGTCCATGGCGTCGGCGAGGAGGACGCCGTGGCCCGCGAGGATCAACGGCCGCCGGGCGCGCCCGATCTCCTCCGCCGCGAGTCGCAGCTGGCGGGGGTGACCGTCATTCTTGGTGTTTTTTTATTTCATATCGGATCGGACG
>JACDBP010000333.1 GCA_013694835.1 Chloroflexota bacterium | reverse complement strand
ACGGTGGTGGTGCGCATCAGGGCGCCCTCGGGGTCCCCGGCCGACCACCAGACGCAAGGGTGATCGCCCCCGCAGCCAGCGCGACGTAGAACAGCACCGCGGCAGCCCGATCGGCGAGTGCCTGCGCCCGTGACGCCGAGGCCTGTGCGGCCGCGACGAGGCGCATGATCCCCGATAACGCTGTTCCTTCGCCGACCGCCGTGACCCGCACCCGCAGCGAGCCGCCTGCGGCGACGGTCCCGGCGACGACGGCTGCCTACGCGGATCAGCCGAACAGCAAGGCGGCGGACGCCCTCAGCTAGGCCCTCTTCGATCCGGAGCCTCGACGAAGCCGAACTACGCCGCTGAGGCGCTGCGGCTGTTCCTGCCGTCCTTTCCTTCCCGTCGGTTGCCCCCTTCCCCGCCACGCCGCCGGCGCCGTCAGCATCTCCAACCGCCGGCTGATCGGGGCAGCGTCCGATCCGACCACTCCACGTAGACTGATGCGATGAGCGGCGATCTGAAGCTCGAACTGCTGGCCGGAGTGCCGTTGTTCGCGCGCTGTTCGCGATCCGCCGTGAAAGCCATCGCTGGCCTTGTCGATGAAGTCGACGTCCCGGACGGGAAGGTCCTCCTCCGGGAGGGCGACATGGCGCATGAGTTCTTCCTCATCCTCGAAGGGCGGGTGCGCATCGAACGCGGCGGGCAGGTCCTAGGACGGTTGGGCCCCGGCGAATTCATGGGCGAGATCGCGCTCATCGACAAGGGGCCACGAACAGCCACGGCGACGGCCGAGAGGCCGGGCCGTGTCGGCGTGCTGGCGCGCCGGGAGTTCCATTCGTTGCTCGACGCGCATCCCGATGTGCGGATCGCCGTGCTGGAGGCGCTCGCTCGCCGCGTCCGCCACCTGGAGCCGGACCGCATCGACTAGCCTGCGTCCGCCCCCGCTGACCTGCAGTCGTCAAGCCGGAGACCGTGGCGCCTCGGTCGCGCAGTCAGGGTCGTCGAAGCGGAAAGACGAAGGTGTCGACCGGTGGGTAAAGCTCGAGCGTGCGACAAGTGGCACGATCCCTCCGTCGGGACGTCGAGGCGGCTCGCTACCGCTGCCGTCACGAGCACGTATGCTCGATGGCCCACCGCGCCTGAGTTCGACACACGAAGGTGACCGGCACTCCGCTCATCGACCAGCTTGCGGACGGCGGGCGGCTCGTATCGCCCGTGGTGACGCGGACGCACCAGGAGCTGCGGGGCGTCCGGCGCATGGGTGACCGGGTCGAGTGGCGCTCGGTGGAGCCGCGTGTGTGCGTGCCGCTCATCGGCCGCTTCGGGTTCCGAGCGGGTCGCTGAGCGACGAACTGGCCTAGCCGTACGCGGCCGGGCACGGCGAACCGTGCGCCTCGTCACCGAGGCGGTCCACCCCACGTCGCCCCGCCGTCATCGGAGCGGTAGAACTCCGTCGCTCGGCTGATGGCGGCAACGCTGCGACCGTCGTCGGACGCCGCGATCGCCAGTGTCGAAACCTCGAGGCCCGTCTTCTGCCATGACTGCCCGCCGTCGTCCGATCGAAAGACGCCCCTCGGGCCGCCGATCAGGACGATCCGTCCATCACCGGTAGCTGCGAGGCTCTGGATCGGCGCCGTCGGGGGCACACTGACCGGTGTCCATGTCCGCCCACCGTCGACACTCGACGCGAGGCCGGTGTTGGGGTCGATGCCGATCAGTCGCAGCGAGCCCGCGGGCCGCACGGCGGTGATGAACGGGAGATGCCCGGCAAAGGCCTGGAGCCAGGTCCGCCCCCCGTCGAGCGACTCGTACAACCCTCCGGCCGCAAGATACGCCCACATCCGGGCCGGGTCGCCGGGATCTCGTGCGAACCCATGGATGTCCGTATTCGGCAGATCGTTCGGGATCTCGCGCCAGCTCGAACCGCCATCCGTGCTCGCCTGGAACACCCCATGGCCGGCGATGACGATCGACCCGTCGTCCGCGGGCCGCATGCCCATCGCGTCCGAGGCGGCGCCGAGCGGGCGCCAGGCCCGGCCGCCGTCCGTCGAACCGAGGACGCCGCCGTGGTGACCGAAGTAAACCGTGTCGCTGGTTCCCGGCGCGAACGCCAGCGAGTGCACGTCCTGCGTCCCCAGTCGGATCCAGGCCACGGCCCCGGCCTGGTTGCCGGACATGGCGAAGTACACCGCG
>JACDBP010000108.1 GCA_013694835.1 Chloroflexota bacterium | reverse complement strand
TTGCCTCGTCGTCGATCTCGCCCTCGTCGCCCTCGTCGCCGTCGGGCGGTGCGGCGAAAGCGGGGTCGTCGGCGATGAGGTCATAGGCGAAGCCACGGCCCGACCGAGCCCGCTCATTGTCGGTCGTGCCACCCGCGCCCGTCCCGCCGGACGCACGCGTCGTCTGTCGCTTCGCGCCGGTCCGGTCCCTGGCCGCCACCACTTCTGACATCGGCGCCTCACCGTCGCCCTCGCCATCACCGCCCCCCTCGCCGTCGAGCCGCTGGTCGTCGAACGCCGTCAGCTGCCCGCGGGATGGGGCGGTGGGAACGCCGGGTGGCTCTCCGGCGGCATCCACCCAGGGCGGTGGTGCCGCCCAGTCAGGCGTGCGCTTCCCCGAGCCGTTCACGCCGCCCGCATGCGGCGCGATCGGAGGCGGTGGACCCGTGACGGACCGCGCCGAGGGCATCGAGACGCCCGTCGCCGCGGCACGAATCGCCCAGTCCTGGAAGATGGGGCATGACGGGAACTCAGGGGACAGGCAGTACCGCCGCTGGTGGGCGATCGCACGAGGTGCCGGCAGCAGCTCGGCGTAGCACCGGTGCCGGTGGTCGGGGTCGGTCGCCCGACGCTCGCGATCGTCCTGGAAGGCGACGAAGGGGCAGACCGTCGCGCCCTCATGCCCCGTCTCGGCGGCTCGGTCGCTCATCGGAGGCGATGATACCGGTGCTGCTCCGACCTTGGTACCGGATTCAGGCGGACGCCGCGCCCGTCCGGTGGTCCTCGAGCTCGGCGATGATGCCGCTGATCATGCCCGCGCCCACGGTGTCGTTGGTCGTCTCGTCCATCAGGATGAAGCTGCCCGTGCCTCGGTTCGTCGCGTAGTCGTCCACGAAGAGCGGCGCCGTGGTGCGCAGCCGGACCCGGCCGATCTCGTTGAGGCTCAGGGTCTCGGCGTGCTCGTGGCGCTCCAGGCTGTTCACGTCGTGGCGATAGACGACCTCGTCGACGAGGGCGCGCACGGTCCGGGTCGTGTGCTTGAGGTTGTAGCGCCGTCCGGCCGTGAGCGAGCGATCGGCCATCCAGCAGACGTTCGCCTCGAACGCCTGGGTGGCCAGCGGCGGATCGTCCGGCCCCACCAGCATGTCGCCACGGGAGATGTCGAGGTCGTGCTCGAGAGTGATGGTCACGCTCATCGGCGCCTCGGCTGCCTCGATCGGGGTGCCGAACAGCTCCACCGAGGCGATCTGCGTGCGGTGGCCGGCCGGCAGCACCAGCACATCGTCGCCCGCGCGGAAGACGCCACTCTCGACCTTGCCTGCGTACCCGCGGTAGTCATGGTGGGCATCGTCGAGCGGGCGGATCACGAGCTGGACGGGAAAACGTCGCCGTCGGTCGATGGGAGGTCGGACCTCGACCTGCTCGAGGTAGGGCAGGAGCGCCGGGCCGCCGTACCAGGGCATCCGCTCGGACCGGTCCACGACGTTGTCGCCCCGCAGTGCCGAGATCGGGAGGTAGCGCACATCCTGGACGCCGAGCTGGTCCGCAAACCGCGAAAAATCGTCGCGCACCCGCTCGAACGGTGCCGCGCCGTAATCGACGAGGTCCATCTTGTTGACGCAGACGACGAGATGCGGAACGCCGAGCAGCGCCGTCAGGAAGGCGTGGCGTCGGGACTGCTCCACGACTCCCTGGCGCGCATCGACCAGCACGATCGCGAGATCCGCCGTGGAGGCACCCGTCACCATGTTGCGGGTGTACTGGATGTGCCCGGGGGTGTCGGCGATGATGAACTTGCGGTGCGGCGTCGCGAAGTAACGATAGGCGACGTCGATGGTGATGCCCTGCTCGCGCTCGGCGCGGAGGCCATCCGTCAGGAGCGCGAGGTCCACCTCCGCGTTGCCGCGACGCAGGCTGGTCCGTTCGATGGCCGCCAACTGGTCCTCGAAGATCTGCTTCGTGTCATACAGCAGCCGGCCGATGAGGGTGCTCTTGCCGTCGTCGACGGAGCCAGCGGTCGAGAACCGCAGCAGGTCCATCGGCTGGCCATCGCTGGTCACCGCGGCATCATGCGTCGGAGGTTCCGCCAGGGCGCTCATCCCCGCAGCCGCCTTCCGGGCGCTGCTGCCCGATCGTCGCACCTCCACGTGATGGCGGCAGACTCGCGCCGCCCTCGCCCGCTCAGAAGTAGCCCTCCTTCTTGCGGTCTTCCATCGCGGTCTCCGAGAACGAGTCGTCGGCACGGGTGGCGCCCCGCTCGGTGATGCGGGCGGCCGCGACCTCCGTGATGACGTCCGCGACGGTGGCGGCGTGGGACTCCACGGCGCCGGTGCAGCTCATGTCACCGACCGTGCGGTAGCGGACGCGCAGGCTGGTGACGGGCTCGCTGGCGCGCGGGTTGAGGTACGGCCCGGTCGAGAGCCACATCCCGTCGCGCTTGAAGACCTCGCGCTCGTGGGCGAAGTAGATGCTGGGGACCTCCAGATCCTCGCGCTCGATGTACTGCCAAACGTCCATCTCGGTCCAATTGGAGATAGGGAAGACCCGCATGTGCTGACCCGGGCGGACGCGCCCGTTGTACAGGCTCCACAACTCCGGCCGCTGGTTGCGTGGGTCCCACTGGCCGAACTCGTCGCGCAGCGAGAAGACCCGCTCCTTGGCCCGCGCCTTTTCTTCGTCGCGGCGTGCACCACCGAAGACCGCGTCGAAGCGGTGCTCCTCGATGGCATCCAGGAGGGTCGTGGTCTGAAGGCGATTGCGAGAGGGGTCGTGCCCTGGTTCCTCCTGGACGCGACCTGCATCGATCGATTCCTGGACGGAGGCGACGATCAGTCGCTCCTCCAACTCCGCGACGCGCCGGTCGCGGAACTCGAGCACTTCGGGAAAGTTGTGCCCCGTGTCGATGTGCATGATCGGGCACGGGAAGCGCGCCGGCCGGAAGGCCTTCTCGGCCAGGCGCAGCAGGATGATCGAGTCCTTGCCACCCGAGAACAGGATGACCGGCCGCTGCAGCTCGGCCGCGACCTCGCGCATGATGAAGATCGATTCAGCCTCGAGGGCGGCGAGGTGGCTCAGGCTGTGCGTGGCAAGCGTCATCGACGGTGCGGGCTCATGCAACGGGGGCTGGCGTCAGGCGTCCGTGTCGGGCGTCCCGTAGTATAGGCCGGTGGCCATCTCCACTATCTCCACTATCTCCATCATGTCACTGGTAATCACCAGGGCACGCGAGTGACCGCCCGCCGTGGAGGGCGAAGCCGCGGGGCGATCCGCAGCCTCGTGACAGATGACCGCCGCGTCTTGGCGGGCGATGGC
>JACDBP010000328.1 GCA_013694835.1 Chloroflexota bacterium | reverse complement strand
AGCCCGTAGGCCGCTACCTGCGCCAGCACGGGCGCGCCGCGGATGGCACCGTCGCGGATCGCCCGGGCGACCGTGTGCCCGTCGATGCAGGCGACGTCCACCAGATCGTACGGCAGGCGACGCTGATCGAGGATGAGCAGGGTGTCGCCGTCCAGGCGGTATGGGCTCCGGAAGTCGAGCGTGGTCCCCTGGCGATGCGCCTCCGCATCGTCGATGCGTGGCGGCCCGGGCGGACGGATCGCCACTGCCCGATCCTGGTGCACCGTCGCGGCGGTGTCCAGGCCGAACCCGAGCAGGCCGCCCGCGGCCGCGACGGATCCGCGCCGGACGACGTCGACCGTGCCCGCGGCGTTTCCCGCTGCCCGGACCGCGTTCCGACCCAGGTGGCGGAAGAAGCCGCGGCGCCCGACGTCGGACGGGGTCGCGTCGGGCTCGCGCGGGGGCTGGTCACTCATCTCCGAGGCTTCCGAGGCTCGACGCTACCGGACCACGGTGTGGGGCGTCAGTACTGGACGACGCTGTAGACGTCGTACTGTTTCAGGCGCTCGCGGCCCTTGAGGAAGAGCAGCTCCACGAGGAATGCGAGGCCCGCGACCTCGCCCTTCAGCTGCTGGACCAGCTCGATCGTGCCGATGACGGTCCCGCCGGTCGCGAGCAGGTCGTCGACGATGAGGACCTTGTCGCCCGGCTGGATGGCGTCCTTGTGGACCTCCAGCGTGTTGGTGCCGTACTCCAGGGAGTACTCCACGCTGACCGTCTCGGCGGGCAGCTTGCCGAGCTTCCGGACCGGCACGAAGCCGGCGTCCAGGCGATAGGCCATCGGCGCGCTGAAGATGAAGCCGCGGGACTCCATGCCGACGACGACGTCGATCTTCGTGTCCTCGAAGGGCTTCGTCATGAGGTCGATGGCGTCCTTGAACGCCGCCGCATCCTTGAGGAGCGTGGTGATGTCGTAGAAGAGGATGCCGGGCTTGGGGAAGTCCGGTACCTCGCGGATCTTGGCGCGGAGGTCGTCGGCGGACACGCGGGCAGCTTCTCCTCGCTGCGGGGCGGCCTGGGCGCCACCCGAGCCCGGGGAGTGTACCGCAGGGCTCGTCACGCTCCGTGCCGGTAAGGCGCGCCGTGGACGTTGCGCGGCGGCCTCGCCTTCGCGTAGGCTGCGCCGGTCCCGGCCGTCGTTCATCCAGGGGGTCCCCGACCGTGCTTGTCGTCATCGCGGCTCGCCGCCGTTCGCTTCCCGCCATGCTCGCCCTGACGGCGATGCTTGCGTTCGCACCCAGCGCCTCGGCGGTGCCATTCCAGGTGGGCATGGGCCAGGGTGACTACTTCAGCCCGACCATCGCGATCATCACCCAGGGCCGGAATGTGCGCTGGACCAACAACGACCCCAGTGACGTGCACGACACCGTCAGTGAGCAGAACTTCTGGTCGTCGGAGCTGCTGAGCTACGGCCAGACCTTCAGTCGCACGTTCAACGCCGCCGGGACCTACAAGTACCTCTGCACCGAGCACGCCGATATGACCGGCAAGGTCCAGGTCAAGGTCAAGGCCACCGCGAGCGGGCGCAGGTTCACGGTCACGGTCTCAGCCCTCGTGGCCCCCGGCAACTTCCGTCACGTGATCCAGCGCCGCAACCCGGGCTCCAGCAACTGGGTGACGCTCAACGCCGGCACCACAGCGAGGTCGGTCAGCTACACCGGACCGGCGGCCGGGACCTACTCGTTCCGGGCCGCCTACAAGCGGCTGAGCCCGTTCGCCCAGTCGAACTGGAGCCCGCCGAAGACGCTCACCGTCAGCTGAGGGACGGCGTCGGGGCCGCGACGGCGCCGCCAATGGCGCCACGCGACTTCGGGGCACGTTGGCATGGGCGAGAGGCGGCCCTGAACTGACATGTGCTACTGGGAGCAACGTTCGGCTGGCTGCAGGCGCCCGCGGCGGCGTCTTCCTGCCACCGCCACGCTCAGCCGCGTCACCTTGGACAGGAAAGGCGCGCCGGGATCCGTCCCAAGGTTCCCCCGAGCGATCGGATGTCAGGAAACCGAGCGGGCGGGCCAACGAGCGGCGCCGAAACCGACCGGGCGACCGGGCGTGGAAACGAGCGGCGCCGAAACCGACCGGCCGACCGCGCCACCGGTCGAC
>JACDBP010000049.1 GCA_013694835.1 Chloroflexota bacterium | reverse complement strand
GGCCGGTATCGGCGTGCTCCGAGCCGGCGGCACGGCGGTGGATGCGGCGATCGCCACCAACGCGGCGCTGAGCGTCGTCGCGAGCAACATGTGCGGGCTCGGCGGAGACGCGTTCTGGCTCATCTGGGACGGAGCAACGCTCCACGGGCTGAACGGCAGCGGTCGCTCGGCCGCGTCTGCGACGCCGGAGGCGGTGCGTTCCGCGGGGCTGACCTCGATCCCGGTCCGCGGCCCGTGGTCGGTCACGGTCCCCGGTGCCATCCGATCCTGGGCAGACGCGCACGCACGCTTCGGGCGGCTTCCCTGGGCGACGTTGTTCGAGCCGGCGGTCGAGCTGGCCGGAGGGTTTCCTGCCAGCGACGGCTGGATCGGATCCGTCGAGCGCTCCGCCAGGCTGTTCGGGGCCGAATCGGCCTGGGGCGCGGTCTTCCGGCCGCACGGGCGAGCGTGGCGCCCGGGTGAGCGGGTCCACCTGCGTGCGCTCCAGGCGACCCTGCGGCGCATCGCCGACGAGGGCGCCGATGTGGCGTACGCCGGCGAGGTTGGCCGGTCGTCGGCAGGCTATCTCGCGACTTCGGGTGCGCCGCTGCGCATGGTCGACTTCGAGGAGCATCGCTCGGACTGGGTGTCGCCGGTCGCCACCGAGTACCGCGGCGCCACGGCCACGAGCCTTCCGGCCAACAGCTCCGGGCCGATCGCGCTGGAGCTGCTGAACGTCCTCGGCAACTTCCAGGCGCCCACCGGGAGCGCCTTCACGCCACTCGGCGTGAGCGACGCGGAGTGGGTCCACCTGGGGTTGGAGGCGAGCCGGCTGACCCTCGCCGACCGCGACGAGCTGCTGACGGACCGCGATGCGATGGCGCCAGGCGCCCACGAGCGCCTGCTGGATCCGGCACACGCTGCGGAGCTGGCCTCGCGCATCGACCGCGAGCAGGCACGGTCCCTGCCGCCCTCCACCCTGCCCCCCGGCGGCGGCACCGTCTACCTCGCGACGGCCGACGCGGATGGCGGCCTGGTGAGCCTCATCCAGTCGAACTACGCCGGCTTCGGCTCTGGCCTGGTCGACCCCGATACGGGTGTCGCCTTCCAGAACCGCGGCGCCTTCTTCACGCTCGATGCCGGCCACGCGAACGTGCTGGCGCCGCGCAAACGCACGCTCCACACCCTGACGCCGGGGATGCTCTTCCGAAACGGCCGGCCGTGGATCGTCCACGGCTCGATGGGCGGCGAGATCCAGCCGCAGGTCTTCGCGCAGTTCGTCTCGGCAGCCGTGGACGGCGGGGTGGACATCGCGACGGCAGTGGCGGCGCCACGCTGGGCAGCAGAGGTGGAGGGCCATATGGGCCGGCCGTCGATCGCCGTCCTCGAGCACCCCTACCCGGACCAGGTCGCCGACGAGCTGACGCGCCGCGGACACCACGTCCGCCGAACCGGCCCGTTCGACTCGGGCCTCGGGCACGAGCACGCCATCGAGGTGGTGGAGGACGAGTCCGCTCGGAGCTACGCCGCCGCGACCGATCCGCGGTCCGAGGGTCTGCCCGCCGCGTGGTGAGGTCGCTCGGTATACTCGGCGCCGGCCGGTCGCGCCGCGCTCACGACCTCCGCGGCTGGCCTTTTCGTTGTCCACGTCAGCCCGCTCGAGGATGCCCGCGGTGAGCTCGAACGTCGGTCAGAACTTCCCCTACGCCAGCGAGTCGGAGGCGCAGCGCGCGGCTGCCGTCGAGGCGGCGCTGGCGACCTTCGATGGCCTGCGAGCGAAGGTCGAGGTCGAGACGACCCCACTGGAGCCGGACGCGGACCGCTGGTGGACCTACGTCTGCCCGAAGGACGACTTCACCGGGCGTCTCCACGCCGCGGGGTACGCGCTCGAACGGCACGGGGTATACACCGTCTGCGACACCTGCGGGAGCACCTTCCTCCGCTGACGATCTCGGCCCCGTGCGGGCGGTCAGGCCCCGGCAGCCCGCCAGCCGGCGACCACCGGGTCCCGCGACACCGCCAGCAGCAGCGCCGCCAGCAGCGTGGTGCGCGGCACGATCGAGTCGACCTCCAGGTACTCCAGCGGTGAGTGATCGTTGCCGCCGACGGGACCGAGGCCATCGAGCGACGGCACGCCCATCCCGGCCGTCGTGTTCGCGTCCGACGCACCACCCGTTGCCGCGTCGTTCGCCGCGAACCCGAGACGTTCGGCGAGCGCCTGGGCGTGCTCCACCAGGCGGGCAGAAGCCGGCAGCTTCTCCATCGGCCAGTGGCGCGCGATCTCCTCGATCTGGCAGGTCACGTCCGGGATGGTGCTCGTGGCGCAGATCGCGCGCAGCGCGGCCTCAGCCTCTTCCATGGACGTGCGCTCGGTCGCCCGCAGGTCGACGGCCAGCGTCGCCTCCTGTGCCACCACGTTGGCCCGTGTGCCCCCGCCGATGACGCCCACGTTCACCGTTACGCCCGGCCATCGGCCGTTGAGCCCGTGGAGGGCAACGACCTTGTAAGCCGCCTCCAGGACGGCACTGCGTCCCCTGTGCGGCTCCACGCCCGCATGCGCCGCACGGCCGTGGATGCGCAGGTGCAGGTCCGCCACACCCTTCCTGGAGCTCACGATGTCGCCGTTCTCGCGGGCACATTCCAGCACCAGCGCGAGGTCGGACCGGGCAGCGTGGGACCGGATGTGCGGGGTGCTGACCGGGGAGCCGATCTCCTCGTCCGGGTTGGCGATGAACGTGAGACGCTCGAACGGCAGCCAGGCGCCCCGCGCGGCGGTCTCGTCACCGAGCTGGCGAAGCGCGGCGAGGGCATGGAGGCCCGCCAACAGACCGCTCTTCATGTCGGTCACGCCGGGGCCCGTGGCACGACCGTGGGCGATGGCGAACGGCCGCTCCGCCGCCGTGCCAGGGTCGAAGACGGTATCCATGTGGCCGATGAGCAGTGGCCGTGCGCCCCCCGCCGGTCCCTCGAAGGTGCCGATCACGATGTCGCCCAGCTCGCCGCCGGGCTCGGTCGCGACGACCGCGCCGAGGTCGCGGAGGAGATCGGCGGTGAACCGGCCGACCTCATCCACACCGGCCTTGGTGTAGCTGCCCGAGTCGATGTTGACGAGCCTCTCCAGGTCCCTCAGGAGATCTGGCAGGCGGGCCTGGATGATGGCCTGCAGCCGCGCGAGCTCGGCTTCGGAGACCAGCAGCTGGCCCGGGACGGTCGGGGTCATCTCCGGCGAGTCTACGGCAGCACCCCTCGTCCGATAGGCTGACGTTGTGCGCCTCGTCGAAGTCCGCCTGCTCGATGGCCCGAACGTCTATCGCCTCGAGCCGACCGTCAAGATCGAGGTCATCGTCGGTCGGCCCCGCACCTGGTACGGCGAGCGCCTCCCGGAGCGGCACGCCATCGTGCGACTGGGACAGCCGGTCCCTCGGCGCGAGGCGCCGGCGATCGTGCTCGACCTCGCGGGATGGGTGACGAGGCTTCACCAGCTCAGCGGCGCGGACGACTGGCTCCAGAAGGCGGGTGCCGCCCGCCGGCGCAACGTGCCGGTGAACATCCACCGCAGCAGCGATCCCGGGCACTGGATCGTGGCGTTCCCATGGCGCGAGCAGCAGCGGGCGCAGGCCGTCGCGGAAGGGGCGCTGAAGCTGGCCGCCCGGACCGCCGAACCGAGTCGCGCGAGGCCGACGCCGCGCACCGGTACGGGGCGGCTGCTCACCCGGGCGATCGACAGCGTGCGCGCTGCCGAGACGTCGCCGCCGGTGTGGATCACCGACGAGCATCGCCGGGTGCCGGCCGTCAGCATCTCGGGCACCAACGGCAAGTCGACTACCACCCGGATGCTGACCCACATCTTCGTGGCCGCCGGGCGGCGCGTGGGAACGACCACCTCGGACGGCGTGCTGATCGACGAGAAGCTGATCGAGGAGGGTGACCTCACCGGGCCGCAGGGCGCCAGGTCCGTTCTCGAGCATGCGGGACTCGACGTCGCGGTGCTGGAGACGGCGCGCGGTGGGATCGTGCTGCGTGGAGTGGGCTACCAGTCGAACGACGCGTCCATCCTGACCAACGTCAGCTCGGATCATCTCGACCTGATGGGCCTGCATACGCTACCCGAGCTCGCCGAGGTCAAATCGGTCGTCTGCCGCATCACGAAGCCCCATGGGGCGGTCGTCCTCAACGCCGATGATCGGCTGGTCGCCTCGGTATCCCGCCGCGTAGCGGCGCCGGTCTCCTTCTTCAGCCTCCGGCCGAGGTCGCGGGAGGTGATGCGACATGTGGGGCGCGGTGGCCGCGCGATGGTCCTCGACGACGGCTGGCTGGTCGAGCTCGACGGCGCGCACCGGACGCGGATCCTGCGCGCCGACGAGGCGCCTGCGACGCTGCTCGGGATGGCACGCCACAACATCGGCAATGCCCTGGCGGCGGCCGCGGGAGCGCGAGCGCTCGGGGCCACGATCGAGGAGGTGGCAGCGGGATTGCGTTCCTACCTCCCCTCGGCCGAGCTGGCACCCGGCCGGCTCAACCTCTACCGCCGCGAGGAGCTGGTCGTGATCGTCGACTTCGCCCACAACGAGGCCGGGCTGTCGGTGGTCCTGGACGTCGCGGAGGGGATGTCGGGTTCGCGCCGGCGGCGGCGGAAGCCGCTCACCGTGGTCGTGGGTACCGCCGGCGACAGGCCCGACGACACGCTGCGCGGTATCGGCCGGATCGCCGCCCAGCGTGCGGACCGGCTGTTCGTCAAGGAGACACTCCGCTACCTGCGCGGCCGGACGCGTGAAG
>JACDBP010000047.1 GCA_013694835.1 Chloroflexota bacterium | reverse complement strand
GCCTCGGCCTGATCGCCATGTTCACCGGCTTCTTCATCATGATGGGCTTCCTCTGGTCCGTGATCGGGGAGTGACCCAGGCCGGCTGATCGGCCGCTTCGGTCCAGCACGCAACCTTCGCCCGTCATCCGGCGTCCCACCCGCGTGCGCCCGGCAATCCCACTCCTTCTCGTCGCTCTCGTCATCCAGGCGTGCGCCGGTGCCCCTCGAGACCCCAGCGTGCCGCCCCTCTCCCAGCAGACCACCATGGAGCGGAACGGGATCCGTGTTTCGCTCCAGCTCGAGTCGGTACCCGTCAGCGTAGCCCGGACGTGGGCGACGGCAACAGTCGAGAACGTTGGAGCGAAGCGCACCCGCTGGGCAGGCGGCGGCTGCGGCGACGCGCTCTCGATCGGCATCGACCTCGGTCCGGCCCTCGACGGCGGGCGGCGATGGACGGGGCTGCTCGGGCGGTTCAAGGAGCTGGCGCTTGGCCCGATGGGGGGCGCGACGAGTGGGTACTTCGTGCCGGAGGCGCGCCTCCCGGGGCCCGACGGCGCCGAGATCGCCTGCCCGGCTAACCTGGTGATTGAGACGCTGGCACCCGGTGAGCGATCGACCATGCGGGCGGCCTGGGATGGCATGATCGCCGCCGGTCCCGCGCCCGCCGGCCCGGCCATCGTGAAGGCCTCCTTCCCGTACATCGGGGTTGAGGGGGAAGTCGACGACGACGCCACCGACGCGAACCCCATCGTCGCGGAACTCATGACGACGGTCCTCGGGGGTGACGGTCGGGCCAGCATGTCGCCCGCGCTCGCGATCGATGCCGCTCTCGCCGACCCCCAGTTCGCTGCGTTCGTCGAGGCCCAGCCCGAGGCGACGTGGATCAATCCGCACTTGCACTTCCCGGACGGTCTCTGGGGCATCGGGCTGTTCCGGTTCAATCCCGATGATGCCCAGGGGCTCGGGATGTTCGGGGAGGTCCGGATCGATGCTGGCGGCGCGATCGTGGGCCGCCGCTTCGAGCCGCCGTTTCCCTGAAACGGCCACGCGGTCCGCCAGCATCGCAACGCTCGCCGCCTACCGGGCGTCACACGGTGATGCGGCTCCGTCCTGTCCTTGCCGGGCTCGTGAGCGTCGTGCTCGTGGGCTGCACCACCTCGGCTCCGTCCCCTTCCCCGTCGGCCGTCGTCACGGCACCCGTTGCCACGGCCAGTCAGCGGCCCGCCTCGCCCACGGCAACCAAGAGGCCGACGCCCAGCCCGACGGCCAGACCGACGCTCGCGGTCGCTGAGCCGGTGTTCCCCTTGCCGGCCTGGCCCGCCGAAGATGCCCCGGCCGACGAGCTCGAGCGGGCAGTCTTTCTCGAGGAGCGCGGGGTTCAGGTCCGCCTCGAGCTCGAGCGCAATCCGATGGTCGCCGGCGAGCCGACGTGGGCCACGACGGAGTTGACCAATACCGGGCCGGACGACCTGATCTGGACCACCGACGGGTGCCAGATCCACGTCGGCGTCGCGGGTCGCTTGACCGACCTCCGCTGGTGGTTCGGCGTGCCGCAGCGCGGGATCGCGCAGGAGTTCAAGTGGTGGGCGAGCTACGGGTCGCGCATGCCGGACGACGGAACGATGCGCCTCGAGTTCACGCCGGAGCCGTTTGTGGGCATGGGGGAATTCGGCTGCGCTGACCTCGGCGTCGAGCACCGACTGGCGCCGGGCGACAGCGTCCGGTCGCGGGAGCGATGGGACGGCCTGGTGGCACATGCTGGACCATCGCCCACCGCCGCAGCCGAGATCACCGCCCAGTTCGACGGCTGGCGGAGGGAGCACGAGGGGCCGAACCGCCGACGGGAGCTGCGCGTCCGGCTCCCCGCCTGGGTGATGGGTTCCGAGAACGCGCCGACGATGTCCGCATCGCAGGCCGTCGACTTCGCGTTGCGGGATCGCGGGTTCGCGGCCTGGGTGCTTGCCGGGTGGATCGACCGCTGGCAGCCCATCGCCGAGTTCGTCCCGGCCGACCGAGTCTGGCACATCGGCATGGCGACGAAGGACGGCGCGACCCGGATCGCGATCGTCGACATCGAGATGGGAACGACCACCGTCGTGGCGGCCGTCACCGACGGCAGGGGTGAGTACCGGATCACGGGCTCCGCCGACTGAGCAGCGCGCAGCCGCGATCGAGCGGACGGTCCCGGAGCGCGCGAGCGGGCCGGCTCAACTCGGCGGCTGGCGCACCCACAGGTCGATCGGCGGCAGGTCGTGGCGACCGAGCAGCTGCGAGATCTCCCCGGCGTGGAACGCGTCGTGGCTGCACAGCCGGTTGAGCACGGAGGCGCGGTCGTGGCGTTGCGTGACGCCGTCGCGCGTCCGAGCCGCCGCCCGCTCCAGGTCGTCCACGGACCAGCGCTCCAGGCAGTCGCGCACGACCTCCCAGCTCGAATCGAGCGCCCAGGCGAGCTCGTCGCCCGAGCGCGGATGGGCCTCGTCGTCCTCCCAGCCGTCGCCGGTCAGGGGCGTCGTGAACGGTGTGCGGTCGGCGCCCGGTTCCTCGAACACGCCGCACAGCCAGTACACCCGGGCCCCCGCAACGTGCGCGGCGAGGGCCCAGATGGGGGCGTGCTCGGGACCGGCACGCAGGGCCAGCTGATCCGCGCTCAGATCCTCGACTGCGCGGCGGAGGCGCGCGGCGTACTGCGGCCAGTCCGGGTAGAGGGACGCGGCGGAGCGATCCACCCGACCAGTATGCCTTCCCGCCGCGCGCCGTCGGGATGCTTCCGTCGACCGGTCGTGGGCACGTGGGCTATGATCGGCCGACTTGCAGACTGCATACTTCTTATGCACTCAAGCGCACAGTCGGAGGCACCGCCCAGCGTGGACGCTCAGGAGATCAAGTCCGCGGTCGCGCACCAGGACGCCATGGCGACCGGCGCGTCCTTCGTGAACCAGCGGGATCCAGCGCGGCGCCTCGGTCCGGACGGCAGAGCCGCGACCAGCCGCCGCGCGCCGCTGTGGGCGGACGTGCCGGACGAGAAGTGGAACGACTGGCGCTGGCAGCTCAGCCACCGGGTCAACGATCTCGAGGAGATCGAG
>JACDBP010000033.1 GCA_013694835.1 Chloroflexota bacterium | reverse complement strand
CGGCGCCCTTGCCCGGCGCCCTTGCCCGGCGCCCTTGCCCGCCCCGGCCGCCCCGCCCGGTCGACGAGCACCGCACGCGGCACGTGGGAGAATCGGCGCGATGAGTCGTTTCTACGACATCGATGCCGCCAACGAGCGCCTGGCCGAGCTCCGCCCCCTGCTCGAGGCGCTTCGCGATGATCGTAAGGCCGTGGCCGAGGCACAGGCTGAGTTGGTGGCCTTCCGCGAGACGAACGGCAATCGTGATCACGCCGCGGAGCTGGGTCGCCGCGAGGATCTGATCCGCGAGATCGTGCGACGGATGCAGCGGTCTGTCGCGCGCATCGACGGCTGGGATGTCACGCTCCGCGAGATCGAGGGTGGTCTGGTCGATTTTCCGGCCCTCGTCAGTGGCCGGCCCGTCTGGCTGTGCTGGCGGCTCGGTGAGGACGCAGTCGGCTTCTGGCACGAGCAGGACACCGGGTTCTCGAACCGCAAGCCGCTCATCGACCTCGAGTGAAGGGCCGCGAATCGCCCCGATCGAATGGCCGCGAAGCTCGAGTGAAGGGCCGCGAAGGGTGACGCGGGCTCTCTGCATCGATGTCGGCACCGGCACCCAGGACGTGCTGCTATTCGACTCCGAGCGGGAGATCGAGAACGCCTTCCGGCTTATCCTGCCGTCGCCGACGATGCTCGTCGCCGAGCGGATCCGCCGCGGGACCGCGGATGGGGCGCTCGTCGTCCTCCGTGGTGCCACGATGGGCGGCGGTCCCTCGCACTGGGCGGCGCGCGACCACGCCGCGGCCGGGTTCGCGATCGCCGCCTCGGGGTCCGCCGCCAGGACCTTCGACGATGACCTGGATGTCGTGCGTGCGATGGGCGTCCGCGTGCTGGACGATGCCGCCATCGCCGATCTGGCCCGCCAGCCGGACAGCGTGGTCGTCAATACCGGCGACCTGCGGCTCGACCACATCGCGGGGGCGTTCGCGCCGTTCGGCATCGAGCTCGGGACGATCGATGCCATGATCGTGGCGGTCTTCGATCATGGCGCCGCCCCGCCGGGCGTTTCCGATCGACGTTTCCGCTTCGCGGGACTGGCCGAGCGGCTGCACGCTGAACCCGAGAGCGGTCCCGCAGCGTTCGCCTACCTTGCCGCCGAGATCCCCGAGTCCCTCACCCGGCTTCGTGCCGCGGCCACCTCGGCACGCGAGTGGCTGGCCGTGTCCGGCTGGGGTCGGACGGAGCCGGTGCCCGTGCTGGCGATCGACACGGGGCCCGCGGCTGTCCTGGGGATCCTGGACGATCCCACCGTGCGCGCGGCCCTCCATGGCGGGAGGCCGGTGGTCGCCGTCAACGTCGGCAATTTCCATACGCTCGCGATGCGCCTCTCGACCGGGGACGGTGGCATCCCGCGGATCGACGGCATCGTCGAGCACCACACGGGCGAGCTGGACGGGTCCGCGCTGGTCGAGCTCGTGGCCGCGCTGGCGCACGGCACTGTCGATGGCGAGGCGGTCTTCAGCTCGATGGGCCACGGTGCGCTGATGCGCGATGGATGGGAGCCGGACGGCGAGCGGCCCCTGGTGACCCTCGCCGGGCCGCGGCGGGCGATGCTGACCGGACTCGAGGTGGCGGACCTGGGGCGCCCGCACCCGGCCGTTCCGCACGGCGATATGATGCAGACCGGGAACTTCGGAGGTCTCCGGGCTCTGGCCCACCGGCTCCCTGCCTGGCGACCTGCCGTGGAGGATCGGCTCGGAGGCGCCATCGGGCCGACCACCCTCGCGCCGCGAGTGGACCGGGCTGCCGTCCCGGTACCCGTTCCCGCCCACGGAGGAGACGACGCGTGACGATCCCCGGTCCGGTGCCCAGCGTCGACGTCGCGGAGGCTGCCCGCCGCGTGGCAGCTGATGCCACGACGGGGCCGCTGCTGATCGATGTGCGTGAAGACTACGAGTTCCGAGCTCTCCGGGTACCCGGGGCGGTGCTGCTGCCGATGAGCACCCTGTCCGAGCGCTACGAGACGCTGCCCAGGGATCGTCCATTGCTGGTGATGTGCGCTGCCGGGCGCCGCTCGCTCGTCGTCGCCGAGTTCCTGGGTCGCCACGGGTTCGGGGATGTCACGAACGTCGATGGCGGCATCGATGCCTGGAAGCGCGCCGGGCTGCCGGTTTCAGAAGCGCTTCCGGGGCCGGACGAGGGGCGCCTGCCTGGTTCCTGATCGCCGCAACGAGATCCTCCTTGTCGCCGGGTCTTCCGGATCGGAGCGGGTCCCGCCGCGCCGCGAGGGCGGTTCGACCGGCTGACATCAGCCACTCCACGTCCGGGACCGAACGGCCGCCCGACGGGCGATCCGCGCCCAGGTGGAGGCCGGCGCCGATGTCGTCCTGGCGCCCGCCTACCTCACCCACCGGAGAGCACTGAGCCCGTACGGCGAGACGCGCCGCGCGGCGGAGTGGACACGCTCCGCGGTGGAAGTGGCGAGAGAGGCCGTGGAGGAGGCGCTGGAGGCCGCCGCGGGCGCCACCGCTCCTGCACGGGGCGTCGCTCCTGCGGCCCGCTTGGCCGCCCCGTCGGAAGGGGGAGCCGTCGCGGTGGCCAGGCCGGCCGATTCGCGTGTGCTCCTCGCAGGGCCGATGAGCCCGTTGCTTCCCGGTCGCTTCGAGCCGGCTCTCGATCCCGGTGTCCTCGCCGAGGAGGATCGAGCGCGAGCCGACATGCTGGTCGAGGCTGGCGTGGACCTTTTGCTCGTCGAGACGATGCCCAGCCTGGCCGAGGCACGGTCGGCGGCGTCCGCTGCAGTCGCGACTGGCATCCCGCTCTGGCTGGGGTTGCAGCTGGCGCAGTCGGGCACGCATCTGCCTGCGGGAGACGATCTGGAGGCCGTCTGGGAAGAGCTCGCCGAGCTGCCGCTGGAGGCGCTGCTCGTGACACCGTTCGACTCGGACGGCCCAGCGGACGCCCTGGAGTGGGTGGCCCGGTTCGTGGACATGCCGCTCGGAGTCTGGCTGCCCATGCCTCAGGAGGACACCGCGGGCAGGGACTCGCTCGCCGACCGGGCCAGCCGCTGGCTGGATGCCGGCGCGCGAGTGCTCGGGCTGGCGCACGGGGCGGTACCGGAGCGCCTGACCGATCTGCGGGCCGTGATCGACGAGCGGACCGCAGCGGTGCAGCACCAGCGCCGGATCGAGGACGGTGCCTGGCTCGATGCCGTCGCGGATGCTGCCGAACGCGCACCCGGCGGCCGCGCCCTGTGGCTTGGAGCGTCAGTGCCCGACCCGCTCCCTGCCGGCTTCGACTGGACCGCGACGTCGTCCGAGGTACGCCCCAGCCTGCCCGAGCGAGCCTTCCGCTTCCTCGTGGCCGCGGCCGGCGATGATCTGGCGGATGTCCTCCGCCTGAGTCTCCTTCTCGATGACGGCGGCTACCTGCTCATCCGCTCGAGCGGCCCGCTGACCGTCCTCCCCGAAGAACTGGAGCGGCTGGGCGCGCATCCGAGTCCACGCGGCACGATCACCCTGCTGCGCCGGACACCCTAGAGCACGACGGCGGTCCCGTGATGGGCCGGCCGCGCGTCACCCACGCGATCTGATCAGTACCGCTCGTTCTCGCGGGGTGGCCGGATGCGGCCGCGGCTGAGGCGCGACATGAACCGCTGCGTGCCCTCGCGATGCGACATCGCCACGCCGATGATCACCAGGATCGTGAAGTTGAGCAGGCCGATGCTGAACGCATTGATGTAGCCGAGCTGCTGGCCGATCTCGCCCTTGATGGAGAGGGCCGGGAGCGTGGCACCGAACATCCCGAGCCGGAAGAACGGCGGCTTGGGGGAGACGTTGGCGCGCAGCGTGCCGGTCTGCGCGCCCTCGGCGGTCTCGCCGCCGATCAGGAACGCAAAGCTGCCGACGACGGACAGCGCCCCACCTCGGCGGGCCTGCGGCAGGTCCATCGCGTCGAGGTGCTTCCACTCCGGGATGTTGCCCGTGGCCGGGTCTGGCACCGCCCAGTAGGTCGTGTTGACGGGGTTGCCGGCAGGGTCCGTGCCGCCGATCGCATACAGGGCGCTGTTGGCCGCGTAGGCATTCGGCGCGACGACTGCGCCGGGCAGGAGCTGCGCCGATTGCTCGGCGGTAGGCTGCGCCCAGCCGAGTGGGGCCTCTCCGCCTGAGCCCAGCCGCGGGTTGCCCTCCGTGTCCAGCTCCAGGCGGAAGATGCTGTTGGTCGGCCCCTGCGGGCCTTCGCCGCCCAGCACGTAGATGTACTTGCCGGCCGAGACCGCCGGTGCATCGGCGCGCGGCTCGGGCATCACCAGGACGGGCTGCTCCTCCCATGCCTTGAGGGCCGGCGGTCTGGCCTTCGTATCCAGGACGGAGCGGTAGACCGTGGCGACGGGAGCCCCGCCGGCGCGACCGCCGAAGAGATAGAGGCCAGCGGCCGTCGAGACGGCTGAGGCATCGGCGAGCGGCTGTGGCAGCTTCATCGCGTCGACCGCCTGCCAGCCGGTGAGCGCCCCGTTCTCGAGCACGCCCTGGAAGACGGTATCGGTGGGGCTGCCGGCCTGGTCGACCCCACCGATGACGTAGGGCACGCCGCCGAAGCCGACGATCGCGGCATCGGCTCGCGCTTCGGGTAGCGCGGCCGCGGGCTTCCAGGTGTCGAGATTGCCGTCCGAGGTGACGCGGCTACCGACCACGTCGGCCGTCGGTTGACCGTTGACCCTGCCCCCGACGAGGTACAGGTTCTCGCCCGATTGGACGGCCGTGGCGCCGACCCGCGCAGCGGGCAGCGCGAGCTCTGGTGGGCTCGACTCCCAGGGCACGAATGATCCCGGCGGCGCCGGGCAGGGCAGGGTCTTGTTGCCGGCATCGCAGAAGTTGATCGGGCTGATGGCGTTATAGCCGACGTCGATGGTCGGCGAGACCGTGGCGTAGTAGGCGCGGTCGGGGATGTACCCCAGCAGCAGGATGATCAGGGCAAACCAGAAGAGTGCCTTGGCGAAGGCTGCCGTCCAGCCATCAGCGTCGAGCAGGCCGAAGAACGCTCGTCGTCGGATCGCGCCGGGGGGCAGGGCTCGCTGGGCCAAACTCGCTCGCTCCGCTTCGTTGGGCTGGGCTAGGGCTGGATCTGGAAGTTGCCGTTCATCGAGGCGTAGTGGCCGGGGATGACGCAGGCGTACTGGAGGTTCGTGGCCTCCTGGTCGAAGGTGTAGCTGATCGACTCGATGCCGGAGGAGAAATCGGGCGTGCCTTTGGCCGCGGCCCGATCGTTCGCCTCGAGCTGCTCCTTGGTCCCGATGTAGAAGTTATGCGGGAAGTTCGCCGTGTTCTCGACATTGAACGTGACGGTCTCACCCTTCTTGACGGCGATCGCGGGAAGCTTGGCGCCCTCTGCGTCGGTGATCGCCAACTCCGCCGTTTCCTTGACGGCGATCTCCCGCGGCGCCTCAACGGTCCCTGGGCTCTCCACGGGCGCCAGGCTGGCCCCCGCTGACGCCTGGGGGAACGCCGGGTTGCTGTACGGTCGCCAGCACTCGGGGACCGGCG
>JACDBP010000400.1 GCA_013694835.1 Chloroflexota bacterium | reverse complement strand
GGATGGCGAAGGCCAGGTTCGCGGAGTTGTCCGGATGATCGAGTGGCACGAACCGCTCATCGCCCCACCAGAGATGGAGCCGGTCCCAGGCGATCGACTCTCGCCACGGATCCTGGGCGAGGGCGTGGTAGAGAGCCGCCGCCGACGAGCCGCCGGTCAACGCGACGTGTGCCACCCCGCGTTCCGTGACGGCTCGCTCCACGGCCACCGCGATCCGCGCTGCCGCCTCCTGCGCGAGTGACGCCGCGTCGTCCAGCACGACGATCGTCGGCTCGCCCCGGTATCCCTTGGCCACCCAGACGGGTCGCGGCGCCGAGACCTCCACGTCAGCCGCCGATGAGGCGGGTCGCCCGGGCAAGCGCACGCTCGAAGACCCGGTCCTGGCCGGTCAGGTCGAGCGCCTCGCCAAGGTAGGGAGCCTCGCCGAATGCTTCCAGCCTGCCGGGCCGGCGGATGATCGGGGCGCCGTTCCACTCGGCCGTGGCCAGGAGATGGTCCTGCTGGCGCGTGACGACGGCCCGGATCGCCGACGTCCCGCGGCCCAGCTCCAGCTCGACGCGGGTGAGCGACCCGGCGCTGCGCACGGATGCCTCGCCGGCGGTGCCCGTGGCCGGCCGGAACTCGACGCGGATGTCGTGCTTGCCCTCACGCAGCGTCGCGAACAGCGAGTCCGAGCCCGACTTGCTCGCAAGCGGCTGTGCGATCTCCCAGTCGAGCTGCCCCGCCAGCCAGCCTACGAACAGAGCCCCCTTGATGGTCCTGAAGTCACCCGACGGTCGAGCGATGTGGATCCGGATCGCCTTGCAGCGGCCGGTCTCGCGCTGCAGCAGCGGGTGGTCGAAGAGCCCCGCCAGCAGCTCGCGCCAGAGCGTCAGGCGCATCCAGCCGATGTCGTGGACGACTGCGTCACCCTCGGCGATCACCGCCGCCAGCCCCGCCAGCCGCCGTGAGCCGTCGGCACCGAACGATCCCGAGTCGACCAGCAGGCGGTCGACCGTCTCGAGCAACTCCCGGAACGGCCGCCGCCCGATCGGTGGCTCGTCCGGCCACCAGAGCACGACCGGCAGATCGTGGATGAGCAGCGGCGCGACGACCGCCGAGAGATGCTGCGCCGTCTCGCCGCCGACGCGCAGGTGGATCTGCTCGGTACATGTCTCGCTGTCCCCGCGCCCGGAGACGTGGCACGACGCGACGATGCGCGCGTCCAGCGTCGGCGGACCGTCGGGATCGCCCGGCGAGAGGATGATCGCCCGCGACGGGTGGCGTCCAGCCAGCAGGTTCACGGCATCGATGGCGCGCTCGGTGGTCTCGGGCCGGGGCGCCACCACGACCAGTGTGAGGACGCTCGTACGTGTCCGGACACGCACGTCCTCCGGAGCATCGAGCATGTGCGCCAGTCGCGGATCGCCCATCGCTCGGGACCGCTCCGCCTCGGACATCGGTGTGTGCGCGACCTCCTCGGCGGCGCTCGTCCAGATCCTCGTGAGCTGTGCCTCGACCTCGGCGATGCTGCTGGCGCGGCCCTGCCAACGGGTCGCACCGCCCTCGACCACCGTCGCTTCGAGGCTCGCCGTCACAATCGCCGCCATCTGCGGCCGTCACGCTCGACGAGCCGGTCCGATGCCTCCGGGCCCCACGACCCGGCTTCATAGAAGTGGAGCGTGTCCAGCTCGTTCCGGTCGTCCCAGTCGGCCCACGTCTCGTTCATCGGGGTCACGATCCCCCAGGCTGCCTCGACCTCGTCGGAGCGGGTGAACAACGACGCGTCGCCCAGCATGGCGTCCAGGATGAGTGTCTCGTAGGCCTCGGGTGCCTCCCGGCTGAACGACGACCCGTAGGTGAAGTCCATGTTCACGCTGCGAACGTCCAGCCCGAGCTCCGGCACCTTCGACGCGAACCGCAGCAGGATCCCCTCGTCCGGCTGGATGCGGAGGGCCAGGAGGTTCGGCTCCGGCTCCGACGGCGCGTCCCGGAAGAGCATCAGCGGTGGTCGCTTGAAGCGGACGGCGATCTCCGTGGCGCGCTTCGGGAGCCGCTTGCCCGTGCGCAGGTAGAACGGCACATCGGCCCACCGCCAGTTCTGCACCTCCAGCTTGAGCGCCACGAACGTGTCGCGGCTGGAGTCGGGGTCGACCTCATCCTCCTCGCGGTAGCCGGGCACCTCCTTGCCGGCCACCCAGCCCGCGGCGTACTGGCCACGCACGACGTCCTGACGGACGCGCTCCTCGGTCCAGTCGGGGTCGACGGCATGGAGGACGCGCACCTTCTCGTCGCGCAGCGCATCAGCCTCGAAGGCGATCGGCGGCTCCATCGCCACCAGGCTCAACAGCTGGAGCATGTGGTTCTGAACGATGTCGCGAGAAGCCCCGGCTTCCTCGTAGAACGAGCCCCGTCCCTCGACGCCCAGATCCTCCGCCACGGTGATCTGCACGTGGTCCACATAGCGACGGTTCCAGATCGGCTCGAAGATGCCGTTCGCGAAGCGAAAGACCAGCAGGTTGCGAACGGTCTCCTTGCCCAGGTAGTGGTCGATGCGGTAGACCTGCCGTTCCGCCAGCACCCGGTCCAGCTCGGCGTTCAGCTGGCGGGCAGAATCGAGGTCGTGCCCGAACGGCTTCTCGATCACCATCCGTGCCCAGCCCTGGCCCTTGCCCTCCTTCTGCAGCCCGACCTTGCCGATGTTGGTGACGATCTCGGCATAGGCGCTCGGTGGCGTGGCGAGGTAGAAGAGGCGGTTGCCGCGTGTGCCTCGGGCGACATCGATCGACTGGAGTCGCTCCTCCAGCGCCCGGTAGGAAGAGACGCTGCCGAACTCGCCCTGCAGGTAGTGAAGACCGGCCGCGAAGTCGTCCCAGATGGCGGGTTCCAACGGCACCCGCGAGAAGCGTCCCACGGCGTCCTTCATCTCCACCCGGTACTGCTCGTCGGAGTAGTTGCGGCGGGCGAAGGCGAGGACGGTCGATTCCGGCGGCAGCAGGCCCGCTCGGCGCAGGTTGTATAGCGCCGGCAGGATCTTGCGGTGGGTCAGGTCGCCGGTGGCGCCGAAGATGACGATCGTGCAGGGGTCCGGCACGCGCTCCAGGCGAAGTCCGGCACGAAGAGGGTTCTCGACCGTCTGCTCGCGGGTGCCCGGGCGCCTGGCGACGGCCCGACGAGGCGCCACGACGCGGGTCGTGCCGGGGGCGGTGAGCGGACGGGTGGTGCTCTTCACGCGGGCCCGGCGTCTCAGCCGGGTTTGACGGCGTGCCCGCCGAACTGCTGTCGCAGTGCCGCCAGCACCCTGGCCCCGTAGCTCTCCTCCTGGCGGCTGCGGAATCGGGCCTGCAGCGAGAGCGTGATGATCGGCGCGGGGACATCGAGGTCCATCGCTTCCTGGACGGTCCAGCGGCCTTCGCCTGAGTCGGCGACCCAGCCCTTCAGATCGGCGAGATCGGTGCCGTGCTCGTTGAAGGCATTGCCGGCCAGCTCCAGCAGCCAGGAGCGGATGACGGTGCCGTGCTGCCAGGCACGTGCGATCGCCTCCAGGTCCAGGGGGTAGTCCGACGCGTGCATGATCTCGAAGCCCTCGGCGTAGGCCTGCATCAGGCCGTACTCGATGCCGTTGTGGACCATCTTCGTGTAGTGCCCCGAGCCGGGCGGGCCGCAGTGGACGTAGCCGCCCTCGGGAGCCAGGGCGTGGAAGATCGGCTCGAGGTGCTTCACCGGTTCGGGGTCTCCTCCGACCATGGTCCCGTAGCCGTTCTTGAGCCCCCATACCCCACCGGAGATGCCGGCATCGACGAACTGCAGACCGCGCTCGCTCAGGAGCGCGTGGCGGCGCTTCGAATCGTGGAAGTTGGAGTTGCCACCGTCCACGATGACGTCGCCTGGCGACAGGAGCGCCGCGAACTCTTCCATCGTGGACTCGGTGGCATCGCCGGCCGGCACCATCAGCCAGACGATGCGCGGAGCCGTGAGCATCTTCACGACATCGCTCGGCTCGAAGGCACCCTCCAGACCTTCGACCATGATCTCGCGGGTCTTCTCCGGCGATCGGTTGAAGGCGATCACGCGGTGGCCCGCGCGATGCAGGCGCCGGGCCATGTTGCCGCCCATGCGCCCCAGTCCGACGATCGCCAGTTCCACGCGTGCGTCCCTTTCTTGCGCCCGTGGCGCTGCTGCCGTTACTCGCCGAGGACTCGCGCCAGCGCTTCGTGGACGGCGACCAGTCCGGCATCCGGCTCGAAGCCGAGATGGACCCGCAGGACCGGCAACTCGTGCGATTCGAGGGAGGCGAAGTCCCCCATCGCCTGGGCGTCGATGAGGACCCCGAACGTGAGCCCCCCGTCGAGCGGCACGTCCTCGGCATGGTCCGCGACCAGCTGGATGAAGCAGCCACTGCGCGGGCCGCCCTTGTGCAGCTGCCCCGTGGAGTGCAGGTATCGCGGTCCATAACCCGAGGTCGTGGCGCGTCGCGTCCGGTCGCGTACCAGCTGCCGCAGGTCGCCGAGCGCCTGGTCGCGGTCCGGCGTGGCGCGGATGTAGGCCTGGAACGCGATGTAGCCGTTCGGCCGTGCCCGCTCCAGGTGGCGTGCGAGCTCACCGTCCAGCGAACCCTTGCCGGCCGTCAGGCGCATCGCCGCATCGCCGAACAGCGTCAGCACGCCCTCGCTCGCGATCGGCTCCTCCTCCCGGAAGGCGCCCGAGCCCCGGTACTCGTCCAGGACGCGATCGGTGTTCTCCTTCGACTCGGTCACGTTCGGCTCGTCGAAGGGGTTGATGCCGAGGACGGCACCCGCCACGGCCGTGGCGAACTCCCAGCGGAAGAACTCGCCGCCCAGCCCCTCCCGCTGCGAGAGCCCGATGTCGATGACGGGATGGCCGGCCGCCTCGAGCTCATCAAGGAAGGCATCGCTCGATACGCCGAAGGACGAGTCGCCATCACGCCGGATGCGGACGAAGACGCGGTCGTCACCATAGGCTGCCACCGGGCCTGCCGGCTCGTCGACGATGGGTACGACGCCGACGCCATGCTTGCCGGTCGATTCGGCGATGAGCTGCTCGGCCCACGCGCCGAACGGGGCGAGCTCGGGCTCCACGAGCAGCGTAAGCTTGTCGCGACCCGCGGCGGCGAGTGCGCCCATCGCCACGCCCAGCACGAGGCCCGGGTTCTCCTCCTCGTCCGGCCGGCAGCGCGCCGCCATCAGGACGGCGTCGTTGCACAGGTCGGCGAGATCGAGCCGCATCAGGGCCGCCGGCACGAGACCGACGTAGGACAGGGCGCTGTAGCGACCACCGATGTCCGGCGGGTTGAGGAAGACGCCACGCATCGCGTCGTTGTGGGGGATGCGCCGGACGCTCTCGTCCGGGTCCGTGACCGCCAGGAAGTGCTCGCCGGGCACGGCGTCGGGAATGGCGCCGTGGAGGTCGTCCTCCAGGCGCCAGAAGTGCTGCAGGAAGCTGAGCGTCTCTGTCGTCGTGCCCGACTTGGTGGCGATGAGGTACAGGGTCCTGGCCGGGTCGTGATCGCGCGTCGCCGCGAGGACCGCGTCCGGGTCGGTCGAATCAAGGACGGCGACCTTGATGCCGCCCTCCTGGGGTCCGAGCGAGCGAACGAGCACGTCCGGCGCGAGGGAGCTACCGCCCATGCCGCAGACGACCGCGGACGTGAAACCCTCGGCGATGGCGGCCGCCGCGAACGCTTCCAGCGTGTCGACGCGGTCGCGGAACTGCTCGGGAGCATCGAGCCACCCCAGCCGCCCGCCGATCCGTGCCTGGGCGGCCTCGTCCGTGCCCCAGAGCGAGGCGTCGCGCCCCCAGATGCGATCAGCCCAGCGCTCCGAGATGGCCCGCGAGAGACGATCCTCGACCGTCGCGCGCAGCCCGTCCGGCAGCCGCAGGTCGGTCGAGCCCGATGGCCCTGCCATGGATGAGGACGCTGACGGGGACAGGGGTGACGTCACGTCAGCACCTCGTTCGGATCAATGCGGGGATGCGGGTGCGACGTGGTCGGCGTCCGGCGAGATGATGCCGCGCACGTCGCCCGTCACCACGCCGCGCGCGAGCTCCGCCACGTTCTCGGCGGTGAAACCGAATCGGCGGAAGATCTCGTCAGCCGGAGCTGAGGCTCCGAACCGCTCGATGGCGAGCATCGCGCCCTCGGCACCGACCCAGCGGTCCCAGCCGAGCGACGTGCCGGCCTCGATGGAAAGGCGGTCGGTGCACGCCGGCGGCAGCACGTCGTCCCGGTACGCCCGGGACTGCGCGGCGAACTGCTCCCAGCAGGGCATGGACACGACGCGCACGCGCATCCCCTCCTGCATCAGCTCGGCGCGCGCAGCCATCGCGAGATGCAGCTCCGAGCCCGTGGCGAGGAGGATGAGGTCCGGCTGGAGCGGCGCGCCGTCGCTGCCGGCCGTCGGATCGATCGCGTCCGCGAGGATGTAGCCGCCCCGTTTCATGCCGCGCCACGCTCGCTCGCGGGTGCCTTCGAGAACCGGGACCTTCTGCCGGGTCAGGGCGAGAGCCACCGGCCCATCGCGGTGTTCCAGGGCCAGGCGCCAGGCGGCGATCGTCTCGTTGGGGTCGCCCGGGCGGATGAACCAGAGGTTGGGCATCGCCCGCAGTGATGCGTAGTGCTCGACCGGCTGATGCGTGGGCCCGTCCTCGCCGAGGCCGACGGAGTCGTGGGTCCAGACGTAGATGACATGGAGCCGACTGAGGGCCGCCAGCCTGACTGAGCCGCGCATGTAGTCGCTGAAGTTCAGGAACGTGCCCGCGTAGGGCACGAGCCCGCCGTGGTAGCCGATCCCGTTGGCGACACCGCCCATGGCGTGCTCGCGCACTCCGAACCTGATGTTGCGCCCCGACTCCTGGGCGTTGAAGTCGCCTCCGCCCTTGACGTCGGTGAGGTTGCTTTCCGAGAGGTCCGCGGCACCGCCGAACAGCTCGGGCACGGTCGCGCCCAGCGCCTGGAGCGCCGCCTGTGAGGCGTTCCGGGTGCCCATCGCCTCGTCCGCGGTCGAGTAATCCGGGAGCTGAGACTGGTAGTCGTCCGGCAGGTCCCCGGCAAGCCGGCGCTGGAGCTCGCCGGCCAGCTCCGGATGCGCTTTGGCGTAGCTCGCGATCCGTCGCTGCCATTCGAGTACCAGCTCTTCCCCGTGCGGCACGGCCTTGCGTAGCTGGAGCGTCGCCTCGTCCGGCACGTAGAAGGTGCGCTCGGGGTCCCAGCCGTATGCCTGCTTCGTTGCCCTGACCTCATCGGGGCCGAGCGGAGATCCGTGCGCCTTCTGGGACCCGGCCTTGTTCGGTGAGCCGAAGCCGATGACCGTCCGGACGGCGATCAGGCTCGGACGCGGATCCTGCTGCGCTGCCTCGATGGCCGCGGCGATCGCCTCGAGGTCGTTGCCGTCCGCGACGCGCCGACTGTCCCAGCCGTAGGCGTCGAAGCGCTGCAGGACGTCCTCGCTCCATGCCCAAGATGTCGGGCCGTCCAGCTGGATCTGGTTGTCGTCATAGAGGAACAGGAGCTTGCCCAGCCCGAGGTGCCCCGCCAGGCTGGCGGCCTCTGCCGTGATGCCCTCCTGCAGGTCACCGTCCGAGCAGATCCCGTAGGTCCGATGATCGATGACGGTGTGGCCATCCCGGTTGAACTCGCTCGCCAGACGACGCTCCGCGATGGCCATGCCGACCGCGTTCGCGAAGCCCTGGCCGAGTGGACCGGTCGTCGCATCGACGCCGGGCGTCAGCCCGTACTCGGGATGGCCCGGCGTGCGCGAGCCGTACTGGCGAAACCGCTGCAGCTCCTCCAGCGGCAGGTCGTAGCCGGTCAGGTGGAGCAGGGAATAGAGCAGCATGCTGGCGTGGCCGGCCGAGAGCACGAAGCGGTCGCGGTCGGGCCAGCGGGGGTCACTCGGAGCGTGCCGCAGGTACTTCGTCCAGAGCACGTAGGCCATCGGTGCCATGCCCATCGGCGCACCCGGATGGCCGCTGTTGGCAGCCTGGACGCCATCGATCGCGAGGGTGCGGATGGTGTCGATGGCGAGCCGGTGATCGACTCGTTCGGCCTGCTCGGTGGTCAGCGTCATCGGGGCTCCTGGGGGATGGGCAGTCCGTGGCGACCGTCCGGAGACCAGTCTGGGAGTCGGGTCTGCCGCACGTCGCGCCCACGCGAGTGGACGGCTATCGGCTGCCTATCATAGTCCGCGAGTGTGAAGCCCCCGCTGCCGGTTCCCCGCCCGCGCGTCCTGTCCGGATCCGTCCGAGCGCGGCTTCCGCGTCTCCGCGCGTCCCCTGGTCCCACAGCCGCGCGGAGGTCGCGCCGGCTCATCGTGCTGGGCGATCTGGTGCTCGATGTGGTCGCCGAGCGGGACGGCGCCCTGGTTTCCGGCAGCGACGCGCCGGGCAGGCTCCGGTTCCGGGTCGGGGGCTCGGCCGCGAACACGGCGCGGGCGTTCGCCTCGATCGGAGGCGACGCGGTCTTCATCGGCTCGGTCGGCGACGATGGAGCCGGACGGGAGCTTGCCGCCGAGCTGCGGAGGGCCGGCGTGACCACCAGGATCGTCGCTCATCAGCGACTCAGGACGGCGCGACTGCTGGTATCGCTGGCACCGGACGGGGAGCGGACCTTCCTGACCGAGCGCGGGGCCGCGGATCTCCTGGCCGAGGGAGACCTGGACGTCGCCTGGTTCCGGCGCGCGGCGGGACTGCACCTGCCGCTCTACTCGCTCCTCGCGGAGCCACTGGTATCGGCCGCGCGCCGGGCGCGCGACCTCGTGCAGGTCGCTTCGCCGGGATCGGCCGTGGTGTCGGTCGATCTGGCGTCCGCCGCGCCGCTCGCGACCATCGGCCTCCAGGCGGCCGGGCAGGTCATCGGGAGCGTGGCGCCGCACCTGTTGTTCGCGAACGGAGCCGAGGCCGTCGTCTTCGGGGCGCGGGCCTGGCCGGCGCGATTGCTTGAGCTCGCCCCGATCGTGGTCGTGAAGCAGGGCGCAGCCGGGTGCGAGGTCCTGGCTCGCGCTCAGGGCGACGCGCCGCCCCGGCGCTTCACCGTGGCGACGCGACCGCTGACCGTCAGCGATGCGACAGGCGCAGGCGACGCCTTCGACGCCGGGTTCCTGCACTCGGTGCTGAGCGCCGGGGTCGAGCCGGCGGAGCTCACGGCCGCGCACCTCCGAAGTGCTGCCGTAGCAGGCAACCGGGCAGCCACCAGGTGGCTCAGGTCACGGCGCCTCGAGCTGGACTGGTGAGTCGGGGCCGCGCGTTCGGCGCGACGTCCTGACGCTACGCTGCCGGGGATGACATCCAGACCCGCCTGGCTCAGGCTCAGCCGCGAGGTGAAGGACTCCATCGATGCGGGCCGTCCGGTCGTGGCCCTCGAGTCGACGCTTGTCACCCATGGCCTGGCTGCCCCGGATAACCTGCGCGCGGCGCGGGCCGCCGAGGCGGCGATCCGGTCCGGGGGTGCCACACCGGCCACTGTCGCCGTCAGTGACGGGACCGTCCTCGTCGGCCTGAGTGACCGGGAGCTGGAAGCGCTGGCCGCCGCGCCGGACCCGCTCAAGGTGAGCCGGCAGAACCTCGCCGCTGCGCTCGGGCGCCGTGGCTGGTCCGGCACGACCGTGGCTGCCACGATGATCGCCGCCCACGCGGCCGGCATCGAGGTCTTCGCGACCGGCGGCATCGGTGGGGTCCACCGCGGCGGCGCGCAGACGCTCGATATCTCGGCTGACCTCGAGGAACTCGCGCGCACGCCCGTCGCGGTCATCTCCGCCGGGCCGAAGTCGATCCTGGACGCGCGGCTCACGCTGGAGTACCTCGAGACGCGAGGGGTGCCGGTGGTCGGCTGGGCCACGGACGAGCTGCCGGGCTTTTTCACCGCGTCGTCCGGCGAGTCGGTGCCGCACCGCGTCGAAGACGCCGCGGCGGCGGCCGCCCTCTGCCGGCGCCACTGGTCGCTGGACCGTGCCGGCGGCCTCGTCTTCACCGTGCCGCCGCCGGCCGCGGCGGCGATGGCAGCTGCCGAGGCGGACCGGGCCGTCGAGCAGGCGATCAGCGACGCCCAAGCCGCCGGGATCCACGGTCCGGCATCGACACCCTGGCTGCTGTCGCGCGTCGCCGAGCTCACGGCGGGCCGTTCGGTGGCCGCGAACCTGGCCCTGATCGAGCACGACGCCACGATCGCCGCCGCCGTCGCCGTCGCCCTCAGCCCCACGACCGCTCGGACGTCTCCAGCATGATGGTCGTTGCCAGGACCCCTTTCGTCGTTTCGTCACCACCGAGGACCGAGTGCCCGTGTCGACCACCACCAGCATCGTGAGTCCGGACGGAGCCTCGCCTGGCGCGCTGGCGGACGTCCCGGTCGCCGTCCTCGCCGGTGGCCTCGGTACCCGGTTGCGGTCGGTGCTGCCGGATCGGCCCAAGGTCCTCGCGGAGGTCGCCGGCAGGCCCTTCCTGGCGTACCAGCTCGAGCGCCTGGCGCGGGCCGGGATCGTCGACGTCGTGGTCTGCCTGGGGTACCTGGCCGGCGAGATCGAACGGTTCATCGCGGCCGGCGACGCGTTCGAGGGTCTCCAGGTCCGATCGTCGCGCGAGCCGGTGCCACTCGGCACGGCGGGGGCTCTGCGTCTGGCACGGAAGGACGCGGCAGGGACCTTCCTGGCGCTCAACGGTGACTCCTTCTTCGATGTCCCGCTCGAGCGGCTCCTGGCACATCACCGCCGGACCGGCGCCCGTGCGACGCTTGCCGCGGCACGTGTGACCAACGCGGGCCGCTACGGTGCGCTGGAGCTCGAGGGCAATGGTCGGGTGCGGCGCTTCCTCGAGAAGGGCGGGCAGGGATCGGGCCTCGTCAACGCCGGGATCTACGTGCTGGAGGCCGCGGTGCTCGACGGGATCCCGCCCGATCGTCCGACCTCCCTCGAGCACGACATCTTCCCCGCACTGGCGGCTGAAGGCAGCCTCACGGCGATGGCGTGGGACGGTTACTTCATCGACATCGGCATACCGGATGACCTTGCCGGGATCGACCGGGATCCTGGGAGGCTGCTGGAGGCCGTTCGATCAACCGAGGAGAGCGTCTGATGCTCATCCGTGCCAAGGCGCCACTCCGCGTCAGCTTCGCGGGCGGCGGGACGGACGTGCCGCCGTTCCCGGAGCAGGAAGGCGGTTGTGTCCTGTCCTCGACGATCAATCGCTACGCCTGGGGCACGCTCCGCCCACGTGATGACGCGCAGATCTGCATCAACTCGCTCGACTTCGGGACGTCGCTCTCGTTCAGCTCGCGGTCGGAGCTCAAGGTCGATGGCGAGATGGACCTCGCGAAGGCGGCGATCATGAAGGTCGGCAGTCACCACGACCAGGGCTTCGACCTGTACCTCCACTCGGACGCGCCACCCGGTTCCGGCCTCGGGTCGAGTTCGGCGATGATGGTCGCGCTCGTGGGGCTGCTGAAGGAGTTCCACAGCCTTCCGCTGACCGACCACGAGGTGGCCGAGCTCGCCTACGTCATCGAGCGGGAGGACCTCGGCATCCAGGGCGGCCTCCAGGACCAGTACGCGGCCGCGTTCGGCGGTCTGAACTACATGGAGTTCTTCGGGGACCGGGTCATCGTCAACAGCCTCAAGGTCAGCGACGACATCCTCAACGAGCTCGAGTACAACCTGCTGCTGGCGCACACCGGAAGGGTCCGGCTCTCGAGCCACATCATCGAGGACCAGGTGGACCGCTACGAACGCGGCGAGCAGGACAGCCTCGATGCTCTGCGGGAGCTCAAGAAGCTGGCCGCCCAGATGAAGGACGCGCTGCTGCGGCGGAGGCTCGACGAGTTCGGGGCGCTGCTGCACGAGGAGTGGCATCACAAGAAGAAGATGTCGAGCCGCATCTCCAGCCCGGAGCTGGACGCGCTCTACGATGCGGCGCGGGAGGCAGGCGCCGTCGGCGGCAAGATCACCGGCGCGGGCGGCGGCGGCTACATGCTGCTCTACACCCGTTTCGACCGGAAGCACCAGGTGGCCGAGGTGATGCGAGCGAACGGCTGCGAGCTGCACGAGGTGGCGCTGGAGCCACGTGGCCTCCAGACGTGGCGGGTCACCGAGTGAGCGAACCTCGGTCGACAGAGTCGGCAGACTCGGCGCGTCGATCGGGGCTCCAGCGGTACTTCGCGGAGCGGATCGCCGCCTCGATCGCGGCCAAGGAGGCGCTCGCGCAGGATCTGGACGCGTCGATGGCCGCCGGCCTTGCGCTGGTGGCGGCATACCGGGCAGGCGGCAAGCTGCTCATCTTCGGCAACGGTGGCTCGGCGGCGGACTCGCAGCACATCGCCGCCGAGTTCGTGGGGCGGTTCTATCTCGAGCGACGGGCATTGCCGGCGATGGCATTGAACGTCAATTCGTCGGCGGTGACCGCGATCGGCAACGACCTCGGCTTCGATGTCGTCTTCGCGCGGCAGCTGGAGGCGTTCGGACGGGTGGGCGACGTGGCGATGGGCCTCTCGACCAGCGGCGACTCGGCGAACGTGGTCGCGGGACTGAGGCGGGCGCGAGAGAGCGGCCTCGTGACCGTTGCGCTGGTGGGTGCGAGCGGCGGTCGGATGGCCGCGTACGCGGATCACCTCGTGACGATCCCGTCCACGGACACGCCGCGGATCCAGGAAACGCACATCCTCCTTGGCCACATCTGGAGCGAGATGGTCGAGGTTGCGCTGTTCGGTACGCCGACCTGGTGATCGGCACCGTCTTCCTCGACCGCGACGGGGTCATCAACGACAAGGCGGCCGAGGATGACTACATCGCTTCATGGGATCGCTTCCGCTTCGCGCCGGGCGCGTTGGAGGCGCTGCGGCGGCTCGCCCAGGCCGAGGTGCGCATCGTCGTGCTGACGAACCAGCGCGGCATCGCGCGCGGGCGGCTGACCGAGGAGGACTTGGCCGGGATCCACCAGCGGATGGCCGCCGCCGTCGAGGCCGCGGACGGTCGCATCGACGCCATCTTCCACTGTCCGCATGACCTTGGCGTGTGCGACTGCCGGAAGCCCGGGACCGGCCTTTTCACGCGCGCCGCCGCGCAGCTACCGGCCGTGCGGTTCGCGGAGTCCGCCACGGTGGGCGATTCGCTGAGCGACGTTGAGCCCGCCGTTCGCGTCGGTTCGCTCGCGTACCTGGTCGGCGACGGACCGCGGCTCACGGCGCTGCTGGAGGAGGCCGAGCAACGCGGACTGCCGGTCGCAGGAAGCGGCAGGAGCCTGCTCGACGTGGTCACCCGGCACCTGCTGGAAGACGGCTCGGACTACGGTTGACGCACGAGCGTTAGACGGATATCGTCCATGACCTCCAGGTATCGCGAGGGTTACGCCCGTGCCGTCCAGTCCTGTCACGCCGCCCGCCATCGACGTTCGCGAGCTTCGCCGCGTCTACAAGGCCAAGCCCGACGACGTCACTGCACTCGACGGCATCGACCTGCGGGTCGAGTCGGGCGAGTTCTTCGGTCTGCTCGGTCCCAACGGCGCCGGCAAGACCACGCTCATCAAGATCCTCACGACCCTGTTGCTGCCGACCTCCGGCGCCGCGCGGGTCTTCGGCTTCGATGTGGTCGCAGACACGAAGAAGATCCGGCGGATCATGAACATGGTCGCCGGCGGCGAGCAATCGGGTTACGGCCTGCTCACAACGCGAGAGCAGCTCTGGATGTTCAGCCAGTTCTACGGGATGCCCGTTCGCGACGGCTGGCGGCGGGTGGACGAGCTCATCGAGGCCGTCGGGCTATCCGAACAGCGCGGCCAGAAGGTCCACACGCTCTCCACGGGAGAGCGACAGAAGATGAACTTCGCGCGTGGACTGCTCAACGACCCGTGGGTCTTCTTCCTGGATGAGCCCACGCTCGGGCTGGACGTCTCGGCCGCGCGTGCTGTCCGCGAGCTGGTGGTCGCCTGGAAAGCCGCTGTTCCGGGTCGGACGATCCTGCTCACGACGCACTACATGGCGGAGGCCGATGAGCTCTGCGAGCGGCTGGCGATCGTGGATCGCGGGCGGATCCTTGCCATCGGCAGCCCGGCTGAGCTGAAGAAGCGCGTCCAGCGTGAATCCCTCTTCCGGTTGGAGCTCACCAGCCTTGGCCGGGGTGTCGCTGCCCTGGCCGCGCTCCCCGGAGTGGTCAGCGCCACGCTCGCCGGTGACCAGGCCGAGGCACCTGACGACCGCCAGACGGTCATCGTCAACCTCGCGCTGTCCGACGATTCTGCGCTCGGCGGTGTCATCAGCGCCCTGGGACCGCTGGGCGCCCACATCGTTGCCCTCCAGAAGTCGGAGCCGACGCTGGAGGATGTCTTCGTCGAGCTGGTCGGTCGCGGCTTCACACAGGAGGCAGGCGACGCCGGTGTCTTCCCGGCGCCGGGGGCTGCTTCCGAGGCGCGAACCGGCCGCGACGCCATCGCGGCCGTGCACGCGCGGGAGACCGCCGAAGACGGGGCCACGGCCGACGAAGACGAGCGTGCGGGCGCGACCGTGGAGCCCGCCCGCGAGCCCGTCGAGCCGGTCGCTCCCCGACGATGACGTCGTATGTCTACCGGCCCAGCGCGAGCCCGTCAGCGGCCGCGGACTGGGACCGCGGTCGCGTCCTGCGGACCAACATCCGCGCGATCCTCGGCCGTGCGTACCCGCGCGTCATCGGCTCGACGAGGGAGAAGTCGTGGATCTTCTTCGAGATCGCCCTCCCGTTCCTGACGACCTCCGCCTTCGTATTCGTCTATCGCTCGCTGCAGGCGCCGCCGGAGTACATCGGCTTCGTGGTCCTGGGTGGGGCGATGACGGCCTTCTGGCTGAACGTCATGTGGATGATGGCTGCCCAGCTCTACTGGGAGAAGGACCAGGGCAACCTCGAGCTCTATTTCACGGCGCCGATCGATCTCATGAGCGTGCTCCTGGGAATGGCCGTCGGTGGCCTCTTCGCGAGTCTCATCAGGGCAGCCGTCGTGCTCGGCGTCGGGACGGCGGTGTACGGCGTGGTGTTCGTCGTGGACCAGTGGCTGCTGCTGCTTGCCGTGTTCGCCCTCACGCTCACCGCGCTGTATGGGCTCGGCATGGTGCTGGCAAGCCTGTTCCTGCTCTGGGGCCGCGAAGCGTGGAACCTGACGCAACTCTTCCAGGAGCCGATCTACTTCGTATCCGGGCTCAACTTCCCGGTCGGCAGGCTCGGGTTCCTGGGCGCGCTCGCCATCGCCACGATCCCACTGGCGGTCGGCCTCGACGCGATGCGCCAGCTGGCGTTCCCGCCCGGCAGCCTGCCGTTCGGCACCCCGCCGCCCGACGTGGAGGCGCTCATCCTGGTCGTGATGACCGCCGTGTTCCTCTACGCCGCCCGCGTGATGATCCGCTTCCTGGAGCGCCTCGCGCGCCAGGAAGGCAGGCTGATCGCACGGGGCCGATGAGCGGGGTGGAGGGCTCCTCGACGCCCGGGAAGGTTGCCGCCGGGCTGCGTGGCCGCGCGGACTTCGATCCGGCCCGAGCCGAGGGCCACGGCCTGGCCGACAGTCGGCGAGCGTTCACCACCTCCGTCCGCCTCGGCTGGCAGATCGAGTCCAACTGGACCGACCCGCTGCTGTTCCTCATCTTCCTGGTCGCGCGTCCGGTCGCCAGCGCGCTCATCCTGATCGTGATGCTCGAGGTCATCTCCGGCGGCGCCAACCGGGACCTCCGAGCGTTCGTGATCACCGGCAGCGCGCTCTGGTCCTTCGTGGTCGCCGGCATGGCAGGCCTCGCCTGGAGCGTGCTCGATGACCGCGAGCGATACCGCACCCTGAAATACCTCGTCGTGAGTCCCAGCACGCTCGTCGTGATGCTGCTCGGACGGGGCACCGCACGTGTCGCCTCGGGTGCCATGGGCGCCATGATCGCGATCGGTGTCGGGATCGTGTTCCTGGGGGTCCCGTTCGACGTTACCCGGGTCGACTGGGGCCTGTTGGTGCCGGTGATGGTCGTCGGCCTCGCGTCGATCGTCGCCCTCGGGCTGCTGCTCGCGGCGACCGTGCTGCAGTCGCGCCAGGACTCCTGGTCATACCCCGATGCGGTGGCCGGTGCGTTGTTCCTCGTCGTCGGCGCCATCTTCCCGTTGACCGTCCTGCCGGGTGCCCTCCAGGCGGTCGGTCTGCTGGTGCCGTTGACCTGGTGGCTGGAGGGCGTGCGGCAGGCGCTCTTCCCGGGCGCCCTGAGCTCCATTGGTGGCGCCGGATCCTTCTACGCGCAAGTCACCGGGCGGCTCACGCCGTCCGGCGGCGAGGTCATCATCGTCTTGCTCGCCACCACCGCCATCGTTACACTCGCCGCCGCAACGATCTACGGCGTCAGCGAGCGACGTGCCAGGGACCGCGGCCTGTTCGACCGGACCACGGGATCCTGAGCTCGACGCACCCTGGACCGCGGATCGGCGCGAGAGCCATGTCGGCTACCTGCTCTAATAGGCATCGAGCGACCGATCGGCTCGCTCATCCCCATACCCGCACCGGAGACCGCCCGTGAAGGCCCTCAAGATCGTCGCCGTGGCGCTCGGCGTCACCCTCGCCGCATTGGTCGTCATCCCTCTCGTGGTCCTCGCGGGACTGTTCGTCTGGCTCAAGCTCACCGAGGAGGCCGACGAGGAAGCCCTCGAGCTGGAGCAGGAGAGCGTCTGATCACCTGACCGCGTCGGCACCGGCG
>JACDBP010000322.1 GCA_013694835.1 Chloroflexota bacterium | reverse complement strand
CGCCCGTCAGCGCACGCCACGACACGACAGAGATCCGCGTCGCTCCGGAGCACTACCCCGAGGTCGTCCGGACCCTCCACGACGACCCCGTCTTCAGGTTCGAGGTGCTGGCCGATCTGGCGGGCGTCGACACCGGCGAAACGATGCAGGTCGTGCTCCATCTCTGGTCCGAGCTGACACCGGACTGGCTGCGCGTCATCTGCGAGGGCCTCTCGCGCGACGACCCGCGGGTGCCGTCGGTGACGTTCCTGTGGAACGGCGCGGAGTGGGCGGAGCGAGAGGCCTACGACATGTTCGGCATCATCTTCGAGGGCAACCGGGACCTCCGGCGGATCTACATGCCGCCCGACTACGCGGCCTTCCCGCTGCGCAAGGACTTCTACCTGCCTGACGATGCGGCCCGCTCGCCGGGCGAAGGGATCCGTCACATGGAGCAGACCCACGACCCGGCCGGCGTCCCGGCGCTGAGCGCGATCCGGCGCAGCAAGGTCGGCTGACGATGGCCACGGCCGACCCCACCCGAGTCCGGTCGCTCGACGACCCGAGCGTCTTCGTCGACACGCCGGCGACGATCTACGACGCGGTCCCGCCCTACCCGCCACGGACGGAGCGCGAGGCCGAGTTCTACGACCTGCGCGACGGCGAGATGCTGGTCAACCTCGGGCCCCAGCATCCTTCGACCCACGGCGTGCTGAGGGTGGTCATCAAGATCGACGGCGAGCGCATCGTGGACCTGGACCCCGTGCTCGGGTATCTCCACCGGGGCGTGGAGAAGATCTGCGAGAACGGCGACTGGCACCACGCCATCAGCAACTGCGATCCCCTCGAGTACATCGCCTCGATGTTCTCGGAGGCGATGCCGGTGATCGCCTGCGAGAAGCTGCTGGACCTGGAGGTGCCGCGGCGCGCCGAGTACATCCGGGTCCTGGCCTGGGAGCTCAACCGCATCTCCAGCCACGCGCTGTTCATCGGCTGGCTGGCGCTGGACCTCGGCGGACTGACGCCGATCCTGTACGGCTTCATCGAGCGCGACGAGATCGTGGAGATGCTCGCGGCCCTGACCGGCCAGCGGCTGCTCTTCAACTACCTCCGGATCGGCGGCGTCAACGGCGACCTGAACCACGAGTTCCTGAGTCGTCTCGGTGACTGGATGAGCCATGCCGGCCAGCAGATCGAGGCCCAGCAGGCGCTGCTCAACAACAACGAGATCTTCGTCAGCCGGACGCGAGGGCTCGGCGTGATCGACCGCGATACGGCGCTTCGGACCTGCCTCTCGGGCCCGGTGATCCGCGCCAGCGGCATCCCCTACGACGTCCGCCGCGCCCACCCCTACAGCGTCTATCCGGAGCTCGAGTTCGACATCCCGGTGCGCCAGGAGGGCGACGCCTACGCCCGCTACCTGCTCCACATCGACGAGATCAAGCAGAGCATCCACATCATCGACCAGGTGCTCCACCAGATGCCCGACGGCCCGGTGATGGCCAAGATCCCGCGTCGCATCACGCCGCGGCCGGGGCGGGCGTTCCACGCTATCGAGAGCCCGCGCGGGCAGTACGGCTGCTACGCCATGAGCGACGGCACCGATCAGCCCTTCCGGTTGCGCATCCACGATCCGTCGTTCTTCAACCTGCAGGCTGTCGGGCTGCTGACGCCGGGCAACCTGCTGGCGGACATCATGGCGATCATGGCCAGCCTCGACCCGATCATGGGCGGCATCGACAAGTGAGGGTCTCCTCCGCCGGCTTTCCTGCGGGCCGGCTGCGCGCGAAGCGGTCGGGTCCCGGCGTTCCGCCGGGCTCCGCCCGTCGCTCTGCGGTCTCCTCCGCCGGCTTTCCTGCGGGCCGGCTGCGCGCGAAGCGGTCGGGTCCCGGCGTTCCGCCGGGCTCCGCCCGTCGCTTGCGATGAGCGTCATCGGACGGTCTTGGACGCGGCTGACCCCGGCCGGCAGGGTCCTGCTTCCGCTGCTCATCGCGTTCGCGATCCTGGCCCTGGTCACCGCGCTGCTCTGGGTGACCGGCATCATCCCGGCGGTCCTGACCTTCGCGCTGGCGACTCTCTCGGCCAATATCGACATCGTGAGGTTCGTGGTCGCCGTGACCGCCGTGCTGCTGTTCACCGTGCCGACCGCCTTCATCATCATCTTCCTGGAGATGAAGGTCATCGCCTTCATCAACCTCCGTATCGGGCCTAATCGCACGGGCCCATGGGGCACCCTGAGCTCCGCGGTCCACGGATTCAAGGTGCTGGCCAAGGAGGACTTCACGCCGACGGGGGCTGATGTGCCGGTGTTCACGCTCGCGCCGGCGGTCGTCTACCTGGGCGCTGTGATGAGCTTCCTCGTCCTGCCCTTCGCGCCGGGCGTCGTGGGGCTG
>JACDBP010000321.1 GCA_013694835.1 Chloroflexota bacterium | reverse complement strand
CGGCCGATCCACGACGGCAGCGACGGCTGCTGCGCGAAGGCGGCATCCGCGGTGATCCGATCGGCGCCCGGCGCATCGACGACGACCTGGAAGGGCGACGTGACGGGCGCACCGCGCATCAGCCCCTGTCGTGCGTGGACCACGATCGGGACGGTCCGAGCCTGGGCCGCCTCCAGCGCAAGTGTCGGGGTCGCGATCGAGAAGTCGAGTTTGCGGTCCGGGTCCGACGCGCTGATGCGCACCTGGACCAAACTGTTGCCCTGATTCTCGATCGTCAGCTCGTGCGTCGCCGACCGCTTGCCGGCGGACGTGCGAGGCACGAGGCCTGCCGTGAGCGCACCGAACGCGCCGATGTTGACCAGCGCCTGTTGGTAGACCTCCTTGGAGGCGTCGGCCACGGACCGGACGCGGATCGCGAGGGCGATGGTGCCGGCGCGTGCCTGGACCGAGCGTGGCGGCCGGACCTCGAGCGTGACGGTCCCGGTCGCGCCCGGGAACAGCGAGATGGACGCGGGCTCTGCCTGCGTCCACGCGGCGGCATCACCGAGAGGCTCTACACGGAATTCGTCGACCACCCGGCTCAGGTTGACGATCCTGATGTGTGCCTTGGCGGCGCCCCCCGGCTCGACGCGCATCGTGGAGGGCTCGAGCGTCGCGGCGACCCCTCGTCCGGCGGCGTCGGCAACGGGCGTCGCCGGTCGTGACTCCGACGCGCGCGGTCGCGGAGGCGACGTCGACGCACGCGTCGGCTGTCGCGCCTCGATCGACCGGGCCGCGGGCGGCAGCTGGCTCCCACAAACGCCGCAGAACCGCGCATCCGCGTCGTTGTCGGCGCCGCACGTCGGGCACTGTCTCATCCGAACCTCGTCCTCCCGAAGAGCGTCGATCAGATCGCGAAGCGTACGTCACGCGCGGTGGTCAGATCGTGCCAGCGGCGCCGCCGACGGTGAGTGCCGCGCTCTACCCACCGGACGGCGAGACCGAGCTGGTTGTGCCCGAGGATCGCGGCTAGGCGGAAGTCGGGAGTTCCTCCTCTTCCTCGTCGGGCGTCTGCCGCTGCACGGCCTGCCCGGGTAGCTCCTCCTCTTCGTCCTCCTCGGCTCCCTGACGCTGGACCGCAGGGTCGTCCGCCGTCGTGCTCGTGTCCGCGAGCTCTCGCTGCGCGACGCTGGAGCCGGCGCCCGTCACGGGCGTCGGTGGCGATGCGGTCACCACCGCGTCCGCGACCGTGACGGCGGCGCGCTCGAATCGGTCACCTGGGTCGCTGATGCTGACGCCTCCGGGGACTGGGGTCCCGGCCACCGGCCCGGCTCGCTGCTGTACGACGTGCGCCAGCTCGTGGGCGAGCGTCTTCTTCCCGTCCGTGGAGGCCGGATCGAAGCGCTCCGAGCGGACGACGACATCCGAGCCGACGGTGTAGGCGTTGGCGTCGACCGCTTTGGCGGACGCCGTGGCCCGGGCATCGGTGTGGAGGCGGACATCGCCGAAGTCGGCACCGAGCTTGCCCTCCATCTCCGCGCGCAGCCCGTCGTCCAGGGGCCGGCCACCTCCCGATCCGACCACGTCAAGGACTGGAGACCGGGCCTGCTCATCCTCGGCGACCATCCGACTGACGCTGGCATTCCCGGCCAGCCGCTGGAGCTGGAGCATCGCCCCAGCATCCCCGGTGGCTCGTCCGTCCGCGGCCGTCGGACCGCTGGCCGCAGCGTCCTCGGTACGGCGCGGCACCGGCCGCTGGCTACCCCGCTCAAGGTCGTCGTGCATGCTCACCCGAGCCTCCCTTCGGCAGCGATCGTGCCACCCATCCGACCAGGGACAGTGTGGCGTGTTGCGCCGGTCATCACGGCTTCGCGCCTGCCGCGGGCCTCGGCGCGTTGAACTTGGCCCAGGCGCCCGGATCTTCCGCAGCGATCTTCTTGAGATCGCCCAGGACCTGCTGCGAGAACGCCTGCCATCCCTGGTACTGGTTCTGGAGGAACTGGTCGGTGACCACGCCGATCTTGGGGTTCAGGTCGCTGAGCACCGGAGCACCCTTCTTCGAGGTCGTCGCCGCCGTCTTCTCCCCGACATGCGCCACGGTACTCGTCGCGCCGCGCTCGGTGCTGGCGACGAAGCCCGAGAAGTTCTTCCAGTAGTCGAGGCTGGTGTGTTTGACGCCCGCTGCGTCCGCTGCCTCGGCGAATCGATTCATGTACTTGTAGACCTCGTACTCGCGGGACGCCGTGGCCACGTCGCCCGAAACCTCGTGCATGATGTGCTGGATCATCTCCAGGTTCGACATCGCCGCCTGGTATGCCTCCGGCCCGACGACCTTGATGCCGCTGACCGTCATCCGGCCCGCGCCGGGTCCGATGTACGCCTCGACGGTCAGCGAGTTCGCCTCCATCTGCTTGAAGGTGATCTTCTTGGCGAGGTCGATCTGCTCGGGCGATCCCGCTTCGGCGGCGTGGTAGCGCTTGACCAGGTCGTCGATCTCGAGGAGCAGCTTGTTGCGCTCCTTGTCACCGGCGATCGCCATCTTGCCGAGCATCTCCGTGACGCGCGGGTCCTTGACGTTGACGCCCATCTTCGCGGCGTACGCCTCGACCTCCGCGATCCGCTTCGGATCGTCCGCGGCGTGGTGGAGCATCTTCGCGATGTTGAGCTTCTCGGCCTCGGCCGTGACATCGCCGAGCAGCTTGGCGCGGTCCACCGCGCTGAGGCCCGGCATGATCTTCTCGTAGAAGGTGAGCCGCCCGGCCTCCGTGTAGAAGTTCATCCGGAGCACCTCGCTCCACCCGGCGCCGTACTTCGCCTTCACGAACTCCTCGGCCTCGATCATCTTCTTCCCGGCATCGACGCCCTTCGTTGCCGCGTCGACATCGCTGATCGCCTCCTGGCTGGCCGTGCCCGCCATCTTGGCCCCGAACTTCTCCTCCACCTCGGCGTAGATCGCGGCGCGGCGCGCGAGGAGCTTCTGCGATGCCTGGCGCATCTCGGGCGAGCCCTTTTCGAGCATGCCCATCAGCCCCTTCCAGTTACCGTGCTCGACGAGCAGCGCGTCCATGACCTTGGCATCGCCACCCAGGACCGCCGCGAGACGCGGGTTGCCGGGCTGCATCAGGTCGTTGACCAGCTGCGTTCGCCGGATGCCCGCCTCGCCGGCGGTGATGATCTGGCCTCGGGCCCCGGCGACCATCTGCTTGACGAAGACATCCTCGCTGACGTTGCCGATCTCGGCCAGCCGATTGGCGTCGGCCAGCGCCTTGTACTGGGCCTTGGCGCTCTTCTCGATCGCCTCGACGGCCGGCTTGCCGGTGTCGACGGCGGTGCCGATGTGCGCCATGACCTTGCCGGTCAGCTTGGCGTTGCCGGTCGCATCGAGTGCCGCCTTCAGGGCCCTGACC
>JACDBP010000380.1 GCA_013694835.1 Chloroflexota bacterium | reverse complement strand
GGCCGGTGTCGGTGACGGTCAACGCCTCCGGCGGCACGGGCCCGATCGAGGGCAGCGCGACCGCGGACCTGATCGTCGACAGCACCCCCCCACTCGTCAGCGCGCCGGACGTGCGCTTCGTCGAGGGCTCCACTCCCGGCACCGATTCCATCCCGCTCCGCCTGACCTGGTCGGGCAGCGATGCCTCCGGCACCCAGCAGTACGAGATCGGCCGCATCGTGGAGGGCGGCATCTGGACGACCATCGGCTCTGGCGGGCCAGGCACCACGGCTGCCACCAGCTACGGCGAGCCGAACTTCAGCTATCGGTTCCGCGTCCGCGCCCGAGACCTCGCCGGCAACGAGACCACAGCAGCCGGGCCGTTCGTGAAGCTGCGCCGGCGGCCGGAAACGGCTCCATCCATCGACTACAGCGCCGGCTGGACGACACAGAGCGCCGGCGGTGCGTACGGCGGCTGGCTGCGGCAGGCGAGCGCTCCGGGGGCAGACGCCGCCCTCACTTTCACCGGGCGGGCGTTCGCCTGGCTGTCGCCGGTCGGCCCGCTCCGGGGATCGGCGGAGGTCTATGTCGATGGTGTCCTGGCCCGAACGGTCGAGCTCCGGAGTGCCGCCGGGGGGAACTCACGCGTCGTGTTCGCCATCGACTGGCCCGTCAGCACCCTGCATACGGTCCGTATCCGCGTGGTGGACAGCCCGGGATCGGACCGCGTCGACATCGACGAGCTGTACACGCTCAGGTGAACCAGCTGATGCCTCGACCCCTCGCGACACTGCTCGCCGTGCTCTTGCTCATCGGCGGCACGGCTTCGGCCCAGGCTTCCTCACCCGACGCTGCCTCCACCCGCTGGATCGTCACGCTTCGAGACGGCACCGACGTGAAGGGCTTCGTGGCACCAGCCGAGCGACGGATGGGCTTCCGCGTGTCGCACATGTACCAGCGGGTCGCCCGGGGATTCGCGGCGACGCTGACCAGCAACCAGCGGCGTGACCTGGCACGCGACCCGCGGGTGGCGTCGATCCGTCCGGACCGCCCCTTCGAGCTGACCGATCAGCTGCTTCCGCCCGGCGTCAACCGCGTGCAGGCCGACGTCTCCAGCACCGCCGACATCGACGGCACGGACACGCGAGTCGACGCGGACATCGCGATCATCGACACCGGCATCCAGCGCAATCACCCCGATCTGAACGTGGCCGGCGGCTACAACTGCGTCACTTCGGACCGGAGCGACTGGGACGACGTCAACGGTCACGGCACGCACGTCGCCGGCATCGCCGCAGCGAAAGACAACGGGTTCGGGGTGGTGGGGGTAGCGCCGGGCGCGCGGCTCTGGGCGGTGCGGGTCTTTCCGCCGCACGGGACGAGCTGGGAATCGTGGATCGTCTGCGGCCTGGAGTGGGTGGCCGCGCAGCGCGACGCTGCGGATCCGGACGGCGCGCGGATCGAGTCGGTCAACATGAGCCTTCGCGGCTCCGGCGGTGACGACGGCAGGTGCGGCGTCCACAACCAGGACCTGATGCACCGCGCGGTATGTGACGCGGTGGCGGCAGGCGTGACCGTCGTCGTGGCGGCGGGCAACGACGCTCGGGACGCGAAGTACTGGACACCAGCCGCCTACGACGAGGCGATCACCGTTTCGGCCATCGGCGACTTCAACGGCCGGCCGGGAGGCGGCGCATCGAATCCCTGCGGCACCTCGAGCCGCGACGACGCGTTCGCGACCTTCAGCAACTACGGCGCCGACGTCGACCTCACCGCTCCCGGCGTGTGCGTCCTCTCGACGTACCGCGGCAGTGGCTACAGCCGCATCTCCGGCACCTCGATGGCCGCGCCGCACGTGGCCGGTGGGGCTGCGCTGTACAAGGCGATCCGTCCGACCGCGAAGCCGTCCGAGGTGCGAGCCGCGCTCATCGCATCGGGTCTCGACGACTGGTCCACGAGCACCGATCGCGACTCCATCCCCGAGCCCCTTCTCGACGTCTCGTCGTTCGCGCTGCCGGGCGATCACTCGGTCTCCGCCACGCCCCGCTCCGTCATCCGTGGCCCCGGAGACCAGGCGCGGTACCGCGTGACGATCTCCCGGCGCGGTGGATTCAGCGGCGACGTCGAGATGAGCGTCGTCGGTCTGGTCGCGGGCATGAGCGCCACCTTCACGCCGGCGATCGTCCCGGGCACCAGCGACTCGACGATCCTGAAGGTCACGTCACCCGCCGATGGGCCGGCGAGGAAGGTCTCGCTGCTGATCACCGGCACTGCCGGGACGCGGGAGCGGTCCACCTCGGTGCGGTTCCGCTTCGAGCCCTCCCTGGAGGGAGGTGCCCTCGCGCCCATCGCCCATCTCCCCGCCGGCACCACGCTCGGCCAGTTCTCGCTGCCGACGACCGTTCGCTGGGCGGCGGTCGCGGGAGCGACGAGGTACGAGTTCCATCAGTCGCTCTTCGAAAGGGGCTGGGCGAACGTCACGCTGACTCCCGTGACGGCGACCAGCCTGCTGCGCTGGGAGTGGCCGGGCCACGTGTACCGCTACCGCGTCCGTGCCTTGGTCGATGGGGAGTGGCAGCCGTGGCGCACGGGCGCCCGCCACTCGGCCAAGGACTTCTCCGGGACCGTGATGGGCATCAGGTTCAGCCCAGGGGACTGGACGATGCAGGTCGATGACAGCACCTACAGCACGCGGCCGCTGTACACCTCGCGGAGCGGCGCTACCGCCATCTTCACCTTCAGGGGCCGCGAGGCGGCCTTCGTGTCCACGCGCGACTCGAACCGGGGACGTGCCGCGGTCTACGTGGACGGGATCCGCATCAACGACGTGGACCTGGGCACCTCGCCGCGGCAGGCCCGTCGCGTGGTCTTCGCGAAGTCGTGGCTTGACCCCGGGACCCACACCATCGAGGTCCGCTCGCTCGGCGGCGGCCGCGTCGACGTCGACGCGTTCATCGTCTTCAACTGACCGGGGAAGTTCGGGGCATGGATCGCGCGCGCTCGTAGGCGGCCACGTACTGGCGCGCGGGGGCGGCCCAGGAGAAGTCCTCGGCCATGCCGCGGCGTTGGAGCGCATCCCAGCGATCCTGGTCGCGGTAGGCGGCGAGGGTCCGTTCCGCGGCCTCGACGAGCGCAGCCGGCGTCGCCGACAGGAAGGTGAAGCCGTTGCCGCGCACCGGATCCTCGTCCTCGTCCATGATCGTGTCGGCAAGGCCACCGGTGGAGCGTACGAGCGGGATCGAGCCGTAACGCAGCGCGATCATCTGGCCCTGCCCGCATGGCTCGAAACGCGATGGCATCAGGAAGACGTCGACGCCGGCGTAGATCTGGCGCGCCAGGTGGCGGTCGAACCGCTCGGTGACGGACAGTCGGTCTTCGCGGCCGAGGGCCTGGGCCTGGAGGCCCTCGATCAGCCTGTGGTCTCCGCTGCCGAGGACGGCGATGCGCACACCCATCGAGAGCAGATCGCCGGCCGCGCCGGCCAGCAGGTCGAAGCCCTTCTGCGGGTCGAGCCGGCCGATCAGCCCGAACAGCGGCGCCCCGCGCGCGTCCCAACCCTCACCGGGCGACGCGCCGATCAGCTTCAACCGCTCCATCAGCGCCGTCTTGCAGGCGGACTTTCCCGACACGTCCTCGATCGAGTAGGCCGCCGGCAGGGCGACGTCGGTCGCCGGGTCCCAGAGCTGGCTGTCGATGCCATTGATGATCCCGATGTAGGTATCGCCGCGGGCGCTCAGCACGTCGTCCAGGCCTGCGCCGAACTGGTCGGTCTTCGATTCTTCGGCGTAGGTCGGGCTTACCGTGTTGACGATGTCGGCGATGGCGATCGCTTCGCGCAGCAGGTCGACACCATCGTCCTTGCCGACGGCCGACGGAAGCCCCAGCGCGGCGGCATGAGCCCGCGGCACCCAGCCGTGGTAGGCGAGGTTGTGGCAGGTCAGCATCGAGGCAGCCCGGCCCAGGACTGGATCCGACCGGTAGGCATGATGCAGCAGCAGCAAGGCGGGACCCGACTGCCAGTCGTGGCCGTGGATGACGTCCACCGGCTCGCCGTCGGCGCGGATCTGCTCGAGCGCTGCGCGCCCCAGGAGCGCGAACCGTGCGCCGTTGTCGGGGTAGTCGCCGTCGGGACCCCCGTAGTACGCCGGACGGTCGAAGCTGGCCGGATGACCGATCAGCCGAAGCCGATAGCCATCGCCGGGTGCCGTCATGATCGTGACCGTCGTGCTCGAGCCGTCGCTGCCGGTGGGCACACGGAGCGACGCCTCCCGGGCGCCGTCTGGCAGCTCGAGGCCCCGATAGCGCGGCAGGTAGACATCGACCGGGTGCCCCTGCTGCCCGAGGGCGCGCGCGAGCGCATCGACCACGTCGGCCAGACCACCCGTCTTGGCGTACGGCTCGCACTCGGAGGAGATCATCGCGATACGCATCGGACCCGATGCTACTGCGGGTCGCTTGATGCCGGCGCTGGCGGCTCCATCGCGCGATGACGCGGCAGAATGGCGGCTCCACGTTCATCGGACAGGCTGCCGGAGGATCGTTCGCATCCGCTCGGGAGCCGAGCGCCGGGCATCGGTCAGATAGATCTCGTGGTGACGCCCGTGCGGCGTGAGGCCCTGGTCGTCGATGAACCGATGGAGCCGCTCGATGCTCGGCGCTTCGTCCGCATAGGGCCCGTGGTGCATCAGCTGGGCGCACGGGCCCTCGTGGAGCACCGCAACGTGCAGCCGCCGGGCCGTCTCGGCACCGACCTTGCGCGTGGCCCGGGCGAATGCGTCGTCTCGGATGTCGTCCGGCACCTCGTCTGGCCAGCGCAGCATCGCTGTCCAGCGCCACCGCGAGCGATCGGACGTTCGAGGGTCGAAGTCGGCGTAGTCCTCACCCTTGAGCCACCAAAGGCCTTCGAGCTTGCCGACCTTGAGGTCCCGTCGCCCGGCACGCTTCAGTGCGATCACGACGGGGGAGCTCACGGCGACAGGGCAGCGATGGCGGCCGCGTGCTCGGGCTCGTCCGGGCCTCCCTTGCCATCGATCATCAGATAAGGGCGCTCTGGCACATCGACGAGGACCGGGTCCTCCGACGGGCGGTCGAGGTCGACCGGTCGCGTCGCGCTGGCTTTCGACATGGCGCTCCTTCGTGCGCTGCTGCTTGGCGATCGACAGGCTAGCGGTCAGATAGGTCGCGGAGTCTGCGGCGGTGTGTGTGCGCCACCCGGGCATCCCGGTCGGGGACGTGTGAAGCTTGCTAAAGCGGTTTACCCCCGAACCCGCTTCGGTCGTGTAGGATGCCGCGCACAGTGCCCCAACCCCCCTCGATCCCCACGCTGGCGCCGCCGGCCACGCGCCTGCCGCAGCAGCTCCAGGGGCTGCCCCGGCTCGCGTACAACCTCTACTGGACGTGGCACCCGCGTGTGCGATCGCTGTTCAGTCGCGTCGATGCGGGCATGTGGCGCGATCATCGCAATCCGGTCCCGCTGCTCCAGGCGCAGCGCAACTGGTCCGAGCTGCTCGACAACCCGGACTTCATGACCGAGTACACGACGCGGCTGCAGGCGTTCGAGACCTATCTGGCAGATGGCTCGGATCACTGGTTCCAGCGGACCCACGGCGGCAAGCTCGGCGGCCCCATCGCCTACTTCTGCGCCGAATACGGCCTGCACGAGTCCCTCGGAACCTACTCCGGCGGGCTCGGCGTGCTGGCCGGCGACCACCTCAAGTCCGCATCGGACATGGCGCTGCCGTTCATCGCCGTGGGGCTCCTGTACCGCCACGGCTACTTCCGCCAGACGATCGACGCGGACGGTCACCAGGAGCACGCCTACCCTGACCTCGATCCGACGCGACTGCCGCTGTTACGGGTCGCGGATGTCCACGGCGAGCCGCTGCTCGTTCCCGTGGAGCTGCCCGGGCGGACGGTCTGGTGCGCCGTGTGGCTGGCCCAGGTCGGCCGGGTGCCGTTGCTGCTGCTCGACACGGACCTCGCGGACAACGCGGACCAGGACCGGCCGATCACCCACATCCTTTACGTCCGTGGCCGCGAGATGCGGCTGCACCAGGAGATCGTCCTCGGCGTCGGTGGCGTTCGCGCCCTCCGCGCTTTGCGCATCGACCCCTCTGCGTGGCACCTCAACGAGGGCCACTCGGCATTCATGCTCGTCGAGCGCACCCGGGAGCTCACGGGGAAGGGCATGCCACTTGCCGAGTCGCTGGCGCGAGTCAAGCGCGACTCGGTGTTCACGATCCACACGCCGGTCTCCGCGGGCAACGAGCGCTTCGACACCACGCTCGTCCGACAGCTGGCGGCACCGCTGACGGAC
>JACDBP010000371.1 GCA_013694835.1 Chloroflexota bacterium | reverse complement strand
GAGCAGCCGCTCCACGGTCATCTGCGTCGCGACCGCGGTGTGGAGATCGCTCGGCTGCTTTGCCAGCACCAGCGTCCGCAACAGCTCCGCGGTCGGCGCCGCGATCCAGTCGAGCCGGATACCCGGTGCCAGGACCTTGGAGAACGTCCCTACGTAGACCACCAGCCCACCCACATCGAGCGAGTGGAGGGTGGGCAACGGATCGCCCTCGAAGCGCAACTCCCCGTACGGGTCGTCCTCGACGATCGGCACGCCATGCATAGCCGCCACCTCAAGCAGGCGCCGTCTCCGCGCGAGGGAAAGTGTCCGTCCGCTCGGATTCTGGAAGTTCGGCAGCACGTAGATGAACTTGGGCAGCGGCATGCTTCGACCTGACCGGTCAAGCAGCCCGTCCGCGAGTGCCTCGACGTCCATCCCGTCGTCGTCGGTCGGGATGACCAGGTAGTCGACCTCGTACTGGTCGAACGCCTGGATCCCGCCGAGGTAGCTCGGGCGCTCGATGGCGACCGTGTCGCCCGGATCGAGCAGCACCTTGCCCAGCAGGTCCAGGGCCTGCTGCGAACCATTGGTGATCAGCAGCCGCTCGGGCGGGCATACGACGCCGTGCCGCGCAAGTCGTGCCCCCAGTGCCTCCCGGAGCGGCCCGTACCCCTCCGTGACGCCGTACTGCAGCGCGGAGGGGCCCAGCTCGTCCATCACCGCATCGAACGCGGCGCGGTACTCCGCGACCGGGAAGAGTTCCGCGGCCGGCAGCCCGCCGGCCAGCGAGATCACCCCTGGATCCGAGCTGACCCGCAGGATGTCCCGGATCGCGGACGGGCGCATGCGCGTCGTGCGCAGCGCGTAGCGGGGGCCGAAATCGTGTGGCATGGCCGTTAACGATAGCCGCCGTCCGACGCACGGATGTCACACGACCTCGGTACGGTGCGCCGATGGTCTTCGGCGACATCGAGCGGCTCCTCGCCCAGCTCCGCCGAGCCTTCAGCGCCCTGTTCGCGACGGCACCACTCAGCTAGCCGCCCGGCGCTCGTAGACGACGACCCGCCAGAAGAAGGTCCCCGACTCCGATCTCGGCTGGAGCCCGTTGGACGCGGCGAGTCGGTCGATGTGTGCATTGGAGTGGGCATAGGCCCGGTATGCCCTCCGACGCAAGCGGAACCCGACGTTCATGAAGCGGATCGCGGTCCGGACGAGCCATCGGTCACGCGGCAGCACCAGTCCGAGAAGCCTGCCTGCCCTCGCTGACGCGAGCCCTACCAGGGCATCGACGTGGCGATAGCAGCAGACGACCCGGTCCAGCGTGACGATGTCCGCCCGGTCGATGGCACCGGCATGTCGGACGAAGTCGCCTTCCACGAGCTGGAGCCGATCGAGCAGGTTCGAATCACGCGCCGCCTGCCGTGCGACGGCCAGTGAGGCCGGCGACGCATCGACAAGGACCGCGTGCCCGGCGCCAGCCCTGAGGAGCTCCTGGGCGACGACACCGATCCCGCCGCCGATGTCGAGCACCGTCGCCCCCGCTGCGCGCGATGCCTCGAGCTTCTCCAGCAGCATCCGGGTCGTCGGATCCGGGCCGCTTTGTCGGAAGCGCTCGAGGTCGCCTTCGGCCGTCGCACGGTCGAACTCCTCGGCGAACCCGTCGCAGCCACAGATGTCCACGACGCAAGGCTACATCTGTCGCGGAGCGTCGCTCGGCCGCTCCTGGCCGATCCGCAGGTCTCGGCGCAGCAGCTTCCCACCCGGCGACCTGGGCAGTGCCGCCACTCTGCGGAACGCTCGGGGCACCTTGTAGCCGGCCAATCGGTCACGACAATGTCGCGCAAGGTCCTCGTCCGATATCCGTGCCCCCGGACGGATCACGACGATCGCGACGGGCACGGACCCCCAGCGGTCATCCGCACGGCCGACGACGGCGGCATCGATGACGGCGGGGTGGTCGCCGAGCACCGCCTCCACCTCCGCGGGGGAGACGTTCTCCCCGCCGGACACGATCAGGTCGTCGCGACGATCCGCGACATCCAGGGATCCATCGGCATCGACGGAGCCCAGGTCGCCGGTGTGCAACCAGCCGCCCGCAAGGACGGCAGCCGTCGCCCCGGGGTCGCCGTCGTAGCCCGCGAAGACCATCGGGCCGCGAACCTGGATCTCGCCCACGCCGTCGCTGCCAGGTTCGCCGATCCGCAACTCGACCTCGCGGAGCGGCCGACCGTCGGCCACGACGCCGGATGCCGTCTCGGTCAGGCCGTAGGTGGTGACGACGGGGAGCCCGTGGTCGGAGGCGCGCCGCAGCAGGCCCGGCGATACCGGGCCGCCGCCGAGCAGGATCGCGCGCAGCGTCGAGGGCACCGGATCGCTGCCGCGGGCATGGAGGAGGCGTTCCAGCATCACGGCGACCAGCGACAGGTGGCTGACGCCGCTCTCGATGGCGCGGCTGACGGCGGTCGCATCGAACCCATCGTGGACATCGAGCGGCAGCCCCCAGCGGCTGGCGCGGATCGCCATCGCCAGCCCGCCGACATGGAACAGCGGCAAGCAAGCGAGCCAGCGATCCGTCGGGTGCGGCTCGAGCCGGGTCGCCCAGGCAGCGGCGCTCGCAAGGTGATTGCCATGGGTCAGCACCGCAGCCTTGGCGAGGCCCGTCGTACCGGACGTGAACATGATGGTGGCGGGCGCATCCAGGTCGACTGGTGGCGGCGGCGGTCGGCCGGCCGGCATCGCGCCGCCGGCGACCACAAGGGAAGCGACCGGTTGCAGCACGGTCTCCCCGCCTGCGGTCTCGACCGCCGCGGCAGCCCGGTCGGCATGCTCCGTGTCATGCACCAGCGACCGGACGCCGATCGCCGCGAGCTGGGTCTGCAGCTCGGGCAGCGCGGCACGGCGGTTGAGCGGCACGAGCACCGTGCCGGCCCGGCGGACGCCGTGGATGACCGCGACGGTCGCCGCCGTATCGCGAGCGAGCAGGGCGACGCGCGACCCGGGCTCGATACCTGCGCCC
>JACDBP010000363.1 GCA_013694835.1 Chloroflexota bacterium | reverse complement strand
TCAACGACAAGGCGGCATCGGCAGGCCGGCCGCACCTCGCCCGCGCGCTGGTGGCGAGGGGCTTCGCGAGCGATGTCAACGACGCCTTCGAGCGCTGGCTCAAGCCCGGCCGACTTGGCTACGCTCCCAAGCAGGGCCTAGGGCCCCGGGCGGCGATCGAAGCGATCCGAGCCGCGGGTGGTGTGGCGGTCCTGGCCCACAGCCCGGGCGTCATCCGCGATGCCACCCGCCTCGGCCCGCTAGGCGAGTGGGGCCTGGGCGGCCTGGAGGTGCATTACTTCGGAGGCCACCGGGCCGGCGACTTCTTTCCGCCCTCCGAGATCCCGGCCATGGCCGAGGTCGCGGATCGATGGGGGCTCCTCGCCACCGGAGGCTCCGACTACCATGGCGACGGGATGAGCTACCTCGAGAAGCACGCCGAGACACGGATCCCCGACGAGGTCGGTCACCGCCTCCTCGAGGCGATCGCCGAGACGCGGGCCGGGCGACGATGACCAGCCGTGCGCTGCCGGTGCTGGATGCGGGCATGGCGCCGCGGCCCGCCTCCTCGCGGCCAGCGGTCCGGGCTGTGGAGGGCCTATCGGAGTTCGTCACCGACGATCTGGCCCTGCCGCGGTTCCACGTCTGGACCCTCGGCTGCCAGATGAACCACTCGGACTCGGAGGAGATGGCAGGCGCGCTGGCGGCCGCGGGCTGCGCCGAGGCGCCCGGCGTCGAGTCGGCGGACCTTGTGGTCATCAACTCCTGCGCTATCCGCGAGGCCGCCGAGCAGAAGGTGATCGGCCGCATGGGCGTGCTCCAGCGGCTGAAGGACGCGAACCCGGCGCTGCGCGTCGTGCTCACGGGCTGCTCGGTCCGTGCCGACAACGCCGGGCAGCTCCGGCGCCGCTACCCGGCGGTGGACCTGTTCCTCCGACCGGACGAGGAGCCAGAGCTGGTCGCGCGACTCGGCCTCGCCGGCGCGACGGCACCCGGGGCCATGGCCGAGACCTTCCAGCGGCTGGGCCGCTCGATCACCGCCACGGCCGATCGGTTGCCGGTCACCCGCGCAGCATCGGTGGGGGAGGGGCGCGTCGCGCGCGGCAGCGCCATCCACGCCTGGCTGCCGATCATCTACGGCTGCGACAAGAGCTGCACCTACTGCATCGTGCCCTTCAGCCGGGGTCCTGAGCGCAGCCGCCCGTTCGATGAGGTGGTGGCGGAGGCTCGACGCCTCGGTGCCGCCGGGTACCAGGAGGTCACGCTCCTGGGACAGAACGTCAACTCGTATGGCCACGATCTGCCGGCCCAGGCCCGCTTCGGCGATGTCCGGAGCGAGCGGACGCTGGGACGGCACCTGGCGATCGACGGCCGGCCGGACATCGCCGCGCTGCTGCGAGCGATCGACGGGCTGCGGACCGCTGACGGCGCCCCGGCGATCCCGCGGCTCCGGTTCGTGACCTCGCATCCATGGGACCTGACCGACCGGCTCATCGCCGCCATCGCCGAGTGCCCGTCCGTCTGCGAGCACCTTCACCTGCCGGTCCAGGCCGGCGACGACACCGTCCTGCGGCGGATGGGACGGCAGTACAGCGCGGATTCCTACCTTGGGTTGATCACCAGGCTTCGGGTCGCCGTGCCCGGGATCAGCCTCACCACCGACGTCATCGTCGGCTTCTGCGGCGAGACGGTGGATCAGTTCGAGCGCACCCTCGAGCTGCTCCGGACGGTCCGCTATGACCAGGTCTTCGCAGCTGCGTTCTCCCCGCGGCCGGGCACGCCCGCCGCGCGCCTCCCCGATGATGTGCCGGCTGCCGAGAAGCGACGCCGGCTCAACGAGCTTCTGGCGGTCCAGGAGGCCATCGGCCTGGAACGCAACCAGGCCTGGGTGGGGCGCACGACGGAGGTGCTCGTGGAGCAGATCCGACCGCCTCGCTCCCACGATCACGACCCGGAGACGGGCACGGAGCCTGCCGGGTCGCCACGACCCCTCGCGGATGACCACGTCCGGTTGTCGGGGCGCAATCGCGAGCACCGGTTGGTCCACCTCGACGGCGCCTCCACTCTGCTCGGCGGCCGCGTGCAGGTCCGGGTCGATCGGGCCGGGCCGTACGCGCTCGTGGGGTCGCTGGCCGTCTGAGCGCGCTCCCACCGCTCGTCGTCATCGCGGGTGGGACCGCCACGGGCAAGACCGGCCTGTCGCTGGCGCTGGCCGAGCGCCTCGGCGACGTCGAGATCCTGAGCGCCGATTCGAGGCAGGTCTACCGTGGCATGGACATCGGGACGGCCAAGGCGACCGCTGCGCAGCGAGCTCGGGTGCCGCACCACGGGCTCGACCTCGTGGACCCACCCGAGCCCTTCACGGCGGCCGACTATCGCAG
>JACDBP010000337.1 GCA_013694835.1 Chloroflexota bacterium | reverse complement strand
CTCGAGGTCCGAGAGTCCGACCTCGGGGCCATCGCCCTCTACGAGCGGTTCGGCTTTCGCGCCGTCGGGCTGCGCCCCGGGTTCTACGGCAACGATGGAGAAGATGCCCTGCTCATGGTGTGCAGCCCGCCGCTGCGCTGACCGCAAGGCCGCTCAGCGGAGTACAGTCCCGGGATGCGAATCGTCAAGGGCCGCCGGATCAGCGACGTGGACGTCGGCTAACTCGACCATCTGACCGCCCGGTACCCGAGGGTGGTCGTCGATATCGGGACCGGCGATGGCCGGTTCGTGCTGGCTGCCGCCGCGGCATCACCAGAGTGCCTGGTGATCGGCCTCGACGCCGACGCCCGCGCCATGATCGAGGCTTCTCGCCGCGCAGCTGGGCCCGCGCGGAGGGGCGGCCTGCCGAACGTCCTCTTCGTGGCCGCGGCGGCGGAGGGGATGCCCACCGAGCTCGAAGGGCGCGCCGACCTGGTCACCGTCCACTTCCCATGGGGTTCACTGCTTGGTGGCCTGATCGGCAGCGACAGCCAGATCCTGGGCGGTCTCGCTCGGATCGCCCACCATGGTGCGGAGATCCGGACGCTGCTGTCCGTCACGGAGCGCGACCTGGCGGCGGCTGGTGGTCGATTCGATCCTGATGCCATCCGCAGCCCGACGACTGCGGGTCTGCGTCTCTGTGAGGTCCGCCGAGCGACGGCCGAAGAGATCGCGGCGTCGAACTCCACCTGGGCGAAGCGCCTCCGGGCGGCCACCGACCGCCCGGTCTGGCTCATCCGCTGGGAGCGCGCCTGACAGGACCCGCCCGTTAGCCGAGGTATCGCGGCCAGAAGCCGGGATCGGGCTCGATCTGCTCGACGACGTCCACGACGATCCCGGACGGGTCCCGGAGCATGAAACGCCGCTGGCCCCACGGTTCGTCAGCGAGCGGGTGGATGATCGATTCGCCCGCCTCGGCGAGGCGCGGATCTGGGCGTCCGTGAACAGGGGATAGGAGTCCCGGACGACCATGGTCCGTCAGTCTGGCACGCTTGCGTCCATGAGCGACCACACCATCGTCGCGCCCGACGGCTGGCTCGACTACGCCGAGTGGCGTGGCGACCGAGGAACCGTCGCGGGGCGGCTGCTCGTGCGGCCGACCGTGCGCAGTGAGGCGTTCGGGACCGAGCGGCACATCCTGGTCCATGTGCCACGGTCGCTGGCTAACGGCGGCGGCGCGGTTGGCCGCCGTTACCCGGTCGTCTACATCCAGGACGGCCAGAACCTGTTCGACACCGCGAGGTCCATCGCCGGGGGTTGGCGCATCGACGAGGCCATGCAGGAGCTCGCCGAGGAGGGAACCGAAGCGCTCATCGTCGGCATCCCGAACGCAGAGGCCGCCACACCGGCGATCGACGCAGGACGACCGCTGGAGTACAGCCCGCATCCGCACCCCGGCTGGGGCGGCGGGCGCGCCGACGACTTCCTCGACTTTGTCGCCGGGACCATCAAGCCACTCGTGGACGCCACGTTCCCGACCCTGCCAGACTGCGCCGCCACCGGCATCGCCGGCTCATCCCTGGGCGGTCTCGTGAGCCTCTACGCACTCGTCACGAAGCCCGAGACGTTCGGGTTCGCCGGTGTCGTCAGCCCCGCGCTGTGGTTCGCAGATGGCCGCATCCTGCGCGAAAACGCTCCGACCATCCGTCCCGGGCCGCGGATCTACCTGGACGTCGGCGGGCGCGAGGGCGCCCACGAGGTGACGCTCGCGAAGCACGCGGAGATGTCACGTCGCTACCTAAAGGACGCCCGGACCCTTCGCGACTTGCTGTTGGCGAACGGCTTCACCGAGGGCGATGACCTGCGGTACGTCGAGGACCCGGGAGCGCCGCATCATGAATCGGCATGGGCAGCGCGCTCGCCCGAGATGCTCCGCTTCCTGTTGCGGCCATGGCGCACCTCATGACGCGGCCGATCCCGCTGATCCTCGACGTCGACACCGGCATCGATGACAGCCTCGCGATCCTGCTCGCCTGCGCCTCGTCGGAGGCCGATCTGCGGGCGGTCACCTGCGTGTCCGGCAACGTCGAGGCCGCGCAGGTCGTCATGAACACACTTGCCGTGCTGGAGTTGGTGGGTCGAGGCGATGTGGAAGTGGCCGTCGGGCGGACCGTGCCGCTGGTTCGGCCGCTGATGACGGCGCCTGAGACCCACGGGCTGCGCGGCCTCGGGTATGCGGAACTGCCGCCGGCGCGCGCCATGGTTTCGTCGCGTCACGCGGTGGACCTGCTGATCGACGAGGCGCGTCGCGCCCCCGGCGAGTTGCTCCTCGTCACCCTCGGGCCGCTGACGAACCTGGCCGTGGCGACACTTCGCGAGCCCGACTTGCCGCGCCTCCTCCGCGGGCTCGTGATGATGGCGGGCGCGTACCGCTCCCCCGGCAACACCGCACCGACCAGCGAATGGAACGTCGCCGTGGACCCCGAGGCGATGCAGGTCGTACTGGCCGGATGGGCGGCCCATCCCGGCGTCCCGCGCCCGGTTGCGCTCGGATTGGACGTCACCGAACGGGCGAAGATGACGCCCGATCACCTCGCCGCTCTGCACCATCGCGCGGGCGACCCCTCGGACGCCCCTATGCTCACCTTCATCGAGGATGCACTGCGCTTCTACATGGAGTTCCACAGCCGTTATGACGGCTTCTACGGCGCATTCATCCACGATGCACTCGCGGTTGCGGCCGCGCTCGATCCGTCCCTGATCAGGACCGAATCGGTCGCCGTGGAGGTGGAGCTGGGCGGCACACACACCACCGGCCAGACGGTCACCGACTGGCGACGTGTGTGGGGACGCGAGCCGAATCTGGAGGTCGCCGTTCAGGCCGACGTGGAGATGTTCTTCGAACGGTTCATCGAACGTGTCGGGGGGCTGGCCGCGACACGGTCGAACGTGGCACTCTGATGCGGGGACTCGGATCAACAGAGCGGAGGTAAGTGGCAGTGTCATCGAACACGCTCCGCGTCGTCGCGGCGATCATCGCCTTCGCCGTCGTCGCGATCGGCGGCGTCCTCTATCTCGATTTCGCGGGCGCCGGCGCGGTCACTTCGTGGGCATACGTCACGCTGGCCGCGCTAGGAGTGGCGTTTCTGGTCTATGCCGCGGTGGAATACATCCAGACGCGACGGTTCGAGTCGATCACGCGTCAGTTCGACACCCGAACGATCGTGCTGATCCCGATCGCAATCGCGCTCAACATCATCCTCGGCCAGACCGTCGCCGCCGCACTCAAGATTCCCATCTACCTCGACTCGATCGGCACAATCCTGGTAGGAGCGCTCGCCGGGCCCATCCCCGGGGCACTCACTGGATTGCTTGCCAACCTGCTGTGGACGGCCGTTCTGCCTCCTCCTTTCCACAGCGACATCGCAGCCGGTTTCGCAGTGGTTGGAGCGGTGATCGGTCTCATGGCCGGCGCGTTCG
>JACDBP010000296.1 GCA_013694835.1 Chloroflexota bacterium | reverse complement strand
CCGGCGGCTAGCAGCGCAGGCCCGGGCCCAAGCCGCGACCGTCACCGGAGCGCAGCCTCGAGCGCCACCCGCGCGGCCGTGCCCGCGTCTCGCTGCTTGACGATGACCGCGGTCACCAGTGAGATGCCACGCTCCCGCGCCCATGGCGATGCCGCGGGCCGCGTGCCCGGCACCACGACGGACCCGGGCGGCACGACGAGCGGCTCATCCGGCGTCCCGAGCAGCTCGCGCTCGCGCACGAGGTCGACGAGCCGACCCTGGCCCGTGAGCACGACGCCCGCACCGATGACGGCACCGGCGCCGACGACGACGCCGTCGTACAGCCCCGAGCCACCGCCGACGAAGGCGCCCTCCTCCACGACGACCGGCCGTGCGCCCGCCGGCTCCAGCACGCCGCCGATCTGCACGGCAGCGGAGAGGTGCACGTCACGCCCGATCTGGGCGCAGGAGCCGACCAGGACATGCGAATCGACCATCGTCCCCTGCCCGATCCAGGCACCGACGTTCACGTACGACGGCGGCATCAGCGTGACGCCCGGCTGCAGGTGCGTACCGGCTCGGACGGTCGTGCCGCCTGGGACCACGCGCCACGGGGCACCTGCCGCCTGCGCCGCTTGCGCGCCCGCCCCGTCGAGCAGGTCGAGCAGCCCGAAGGCAGCCCGGTCACGGGCGACCAGGATGCTTCCGCCCTGGGTGGCGTCCGGCCCCGATGAGGCCGCGCGCCATTCGCGAAGACCCGGCAGGCGGAAGCCGAGCAGGATGCCCTGTTTGATCCAGGCGTTGACGCGCCAGCCACCGGGCGCGTCGCTGTCTGGCTCGGCCGCTCGGATCTCGCCCCGCTCGAGCGCGGCCAGCAGCGCGGCGACGACCGGACGAGCCTCCGCCACCAGCGACGGCAGCGGCGGCCCGGCGGGCCAGCGGTCGAGCAGCGCGGCGAGGTGGCGCCGCAGCTCCGACGCCGACGGGGAGACGTCAGGCGGAGCCGCGGCTGCCTCGGCGGGAGATGGCGATGCGGACGAGTCATCCCCGATGGATCGTGAGGTGGCAGCCATCAGACGGCCATGGCCAGGGATGTGCCCAGGCCTGCCTCCCGCACGACGGCGAGGAAGCGGCTCCGGTCCGGCTCAGCAAGGGGCAGGAGCGGCGCCCGCAGGTAGTCGCCGATGAGCCCCATCTCCGCGAGCGCTGCCTTCACGGGGACCGGGTTCGGGGCCACGAAGTTGGCCCGGAAGAGCGCCAGGTACCGCTCGTGGATCCGGCGTGCCTCGTCCCAGTCGCCGGCATGTGCGGCACTGCACAGCGCGCTCATCGCACCCGGGATCTCGTTGGCGGCGACGGAAACGACGCCGTCGCCGCCGTGGGCCAGCACGGTCAGCGTCCACGCATCGTCGCCCGCGAGCACCGAGAAACCGCGCGGACGGTCGTGCAGGATCGTCGTGATCTGATCGAGGTTCGCGGACGCCTCCTTGACGCCGACGATCCGGGGATGCTCGGCGAGGCGCAGCAGCGTCTCCGCGGCGACGTTCGTGCCCGTCCGTGAGGGCACGTTGTAGACGACGATCGGCAGGCCGCCCGCGTCGGCGACGGCCCGGTAGTGCGCCTCCAGCATCCGCTGGTCGGGGCGGTTGTAGTAGGGCGCCACGACCAGCGCCGCGTCGGCGCCGATGTCGGCCGCCCGACGGGTCGCCGCGATGGTGGCGGCGGTGTCGTTCGTGCCGGTCCCGGCGAGGACCTGGACACGGCTCGATGCCGAACGGGCCTGGACGGTCTCGACGGTGATGGCGACCAGCCGGTCCCGCTCCTCGGCGGAAAGCGTGGGCGCCTCGCCGGTCGTGCCACATGGCACGAGGCCGTCGATGCCGGCGAGGATCTGCCACGAGACGAGCGACCGGAACGCGACCTCGTCGACGCTGCCATCCATGCGGAAGGGCGTGACGAGGGCGGTGAAGGCGCCACGAAGCGGGCGCTCAGGCGACCAGAGCATGGAGGTCCTCCTTCGAAGGATCGGGTTGCGGCGCTTCGGCGGCCGGACGTGTCGGTTCGGTCAGCAGGTCGTCGATGAGGGTCTCGAAGTGGATGAGGCCGGGAGGCGCGGCCGGGCCGGCCAGCAGCCGCTCGGCGGCGAGCAGGGCCCCGGCCACGTACGCGGAGCGATCCCGTGCGGTGATCCGAAGCTCGATGGACTCGCCGTCGGCATCGAAGCCCAGGAGGTGCATCCCCGGCGAGGCGCCGGCGCGGAGGGCGACGATCTCGAGCGTGTCAGGGTCAGGCGCGCCCGTCCCGTCGGCAAGGCGCGCCCTGCGCTTCGACGGCAGATGGGGCAGGACCCGGCTTGCGAGCGCTGCGGCGGTGCCGGACGGCCGATCCGGCTTCCGTCGGCGGTGCCACTCGAGCAGGTACGGGTCGTATGCGTCGAACCGGCCGAACAGCCTGGCGGCCTCCTCGGCGAGGCGGCCGAAGAGAACGGCACCGATGCTGAACGTGGGCGCGAGGACGATCCGTGCGCCGACATCACGGGCGAGCGTGTCGAGAGCCCGCGGCCCGTTCCCCGGATCGGCCAGGCCGGTCGTGCCGACGACAACGGTGCGGCAACCCGTCGCCAGCGCAAAGCGGACGTTGCCGATCGTGGACGAGGCGTGGCTGAACTCGAAGGCCATGTCGATGGGTGCCAGGGTCGCCGGCTCCGGGCGCGGCTGGCGGCCGGGCCGCCCGAGCATCGCCCTCACCACGTGGCCGCCTGCCGTGAGCTCGTCGCGCAACCGGAGCCCCATGGCGCCGCTGCCGAGGATGAGTGCCTGCATCGTCGTCTTCCCTTCGTCGTGCGAAGGGGCATCTGTCTCGGCTCCAGGAATCAAAACGACCGCGGCACCATCGTCGGTGTCCGCGGCCCTCGGAGCCTGCCCAGAGGCCCCGGTCGGTCGATACCCGCGCCGAAGCCCTCTAGGCCCGTGCCTCCCGGCAGGGCCGCCAGCGCTTCGGCTTCAGCATCGATGGATGTGTCATCGCGGCCGAGTGTCGCAGGTCCGGCACCGGGGCGCAACCCCTGCCTGCAGAAGGATGCGTGTCGATGGCGCTGAGTGCATATTTCGGCGCTGGGCATGCATCGCAAGCTTGGGAACCGTATAGTCCGTGGGTACCCACCAGGGAGGATCGCGATCATGCCTCGCACGACCCGAGCGACCAAGAGGGAACGTCAGCGGACGATGCAGGAGCTCGTCGCGCGACAGCCCATCGCCAGCCAGGACGAGTTCGCCCGCCTGCTCGGTGAGCGCGGCTTCGACGTGACGCAGGCCACGGTCAGCCGGGACATCGCCGAGCTGCGCCTGGTCAAGGTGGTCCGCGCCGACCGCCACGTCTATGCCTCGCCCGACGATCTCGCCTCGCAGCCGCAGGAGTCCGATGCGGCGCTGGAACGGATGCTGTCGGACCTGCCGATCGTGGTCCGTCGCTCCGGGCTCACCCTGCTGCTGGTCTCGACGCCTGGCACCGCCAGCGTGATCGCCGAGGCGATCGATCACTCGAGCCTCCATGAGCAGGAAGGCACGTTGGCCGGCGACAACACGGTGCTCGTGCTGTTCGCCGACGATGAGCGGCTCGAGCGATGGCGGGACCGCATCGAGGCGATCCGCTCCCGAGCGCTCGGCGGCCTGCCGGCGGTGGTGCGCGACCCGCCCCGTCCGCCCGTCGCGGGACCCTGATGGCGCTCACCGAGCAGGGTGGTCCGTCGCTCAAGATCCTGGTCGTCGACGACGAGCCGGCGATGGTCGGTGCGCTCGGGGCGCTGCTCGGCCAGGCCGGACACCGCATCGTCGCGGCATACGACGGTGAGGAGGCATTGCGGCGATTCCGCAGCGAGGCGCCGGACCTGGTGCTGCTGGACCTGGCGATGCCGGGCATGGACGGCGCTGCGGTCTGTCGTGCGATTCGCAGCGAGTCCGACACGCCGATCCTGGTGGTCTCCGGCGAGGGGGACCGCTCCGCGACGGTCGAGCTGCTGGACCTGGGTGCCGACGACTACGTGCGGAAGCCCTTCCGCGCCGACGAGCTGCTGGCGCGGGTCCGCGCGGTGATGCGCCGGCGGGTCGTCGGCGGTGGCTCGGGGCCTGGCGGTGC
>JACDBP010000287.1 GCA_013694835.1 Chloroflexota bacterium | reverse complement strand
GCGCCACGATCCGGCCGACGACCACGCCAAGGGCGGACAGCTCACCCGCAAGGTCTCCGCCGTGCGTGTCGCGGGTCTCGCCGGTGGTGAGCTCGGAACCCACCGCGACCAGCTCCGCCCGTTCGATCCTCCTCACCATCAGCGGACAACGGTACGACATGACGGCGACGTCACGACCACAGGGCACGTCCTTGACGGGAAGGTGGTCGATGTGTTAGCAATCTAACCCTCAGAGTGCCAACCACGGCCGCCGGTGCCTGCCCAGGCCACCGCGCCGTCAATGAGCGGACCGACCGAGGACGCAGAGGAGACCATGGCGAAACTCATCGTCTACGACGAGCAGGCGCGCCACGCGCTGAAGCACGGTATCGACGCGCTGGCGGGCGCGGTCAAGACCACCCTCGGGCCCAAGGGCCGCAACGTGGGGCTGGACAAGAAGTACGGCGCACCGACCGTCACCCACGACGGCGTCACCGTCGCGCGGGACATCGAGCTCGAGGACCCGTTCGAGAATATGGGTGCCCAGCTCCTCAAGGAGGCCGCCACCAAGACGGAGGACGTCGCCGGCGACGGCACCACGACGGCCACGGTGCTGGCGCAGGCCATCATCACCGAGGGCCTCAAGAACGTCGCCTCGGGCGCCAACCCGATGCAGATGAAGCTGGGTATCGACAAGGCGACCGCGGCGGTCGTGGCTGCCATCAAGCAGGCGGCCCAGCCCGTCAAAGGCCACGACGAGATCGCCCAGGTAGCCACGGTCAGCGCTGCCGACCCGACGATCGGTGCGCTCATCGCCGACGTCATGGACAAGACCGGTAAGGATGGCGTCATCACCGTCGAAGAGTCGAAGTCCATGACGACGGAAACCGAGTTCGTGGAGGGGATGCAGTTCGACCGGGGGTATGTCTCGGCCTACTTCGTGACCGACACGCAGCGGATGGAGGCGGTCCTCGAGGATCCCTACGTCCTCATCACCGACAAGAAGATCTCCGCCATCGCCGACATCCTGCCGACGCTCGAGAAGCTGCTCCAGGGCGGCAACAAGAGCGTGCTCCTCGTCGCCGAGGACGTCGACGGCGAAGCGCTCGCCACGCTCGTCGTGAACAAGCTGCGCGGCATCGTCAACGTCCTCGCCGTCAAGGCGCCGGGCTTCGGCGATCGTCGCAAGGAGATGCTGCGCGATCTGGCGATCGTGACCGGCGGCCAGGTCATCAGCGAAGAGCTCGGCAAGAAGCTCGACGCGGTCCAGCTGACGGACCTCGGTCGGGCTCGGCGCGTCGTCGCGACCAAGGACGAGACTACGGTCATCGAGGGCCGCGGCGAACAGTCCGAGATCGATGCCCGCGTCAAGCAGATCAAGGCGCAGATCGAGGACACCACGTCCGATTACGACAAGGAGAAGCTGCAGGAGCGCCTGGCCAAGTTGGCCGGCGGCGTCGCGATCATCAAAGTCGGTGCCGGCACCGAGGTCGAGCTCAACGAGAAGAAGCATCGCGTCGAGGACGCGCTCTCGGCAACCCGGGCTGCGGTCGAGGGCGGCCTCGTCCCCGGTGGCGGCGTGGCGCTCCTGAACGCGCAGTCCGCGCTCGACGGCATGTCCTTCGAAGGCGACGCTCAGCTCGGCGTCTCGATCATCCGAAAGGCACTCGAGGAGCCGCTCCGTCAGATCTCCGCGAACGCCGGCCAGGACGGCTCGGTCGTGCTCGAGAACGTTCGGAGAGCGCAGCGCGAGCAGTCGAACCCGCGAATCGGCTATGACGTGGTCCGCGAGGACTACGGCGACATGCTGGAGTGGGGGATCGTGGATCCTGCCAAGGTGACCCATTCCGCGGTCGAGAATGCGGCTTCGATCGCCGGGATGATCCTGACGACCGAGGTCATGATCACCGACAAGCCCGAGCCAAAGTCGGCCGCCGCGGGGATGCCGCCGGGCGGCATGGGCGGCATGGGCGGCATGGACTTCTAGACAGCCACTCCGACTCTCACCGAAGCCCGGCCCTCGCGGTCGGGCTTCGTGATTCCCGGCGGTCGCCGTCCACGGGACACCGCCGCGACGACCCCGCTGATGGACAGGCAGCGGCCCGGGTCGGATGATGGACAGATCCAAGGGTGCTGAGCCTGCTGCCCCCACGGTCGGCGCCACCCAGGGACGGCACCAGAGGATCGTCGCGAAGATGGACGAACGGTCGGACAGCTCGGGGTTCGCGGACCTGGACCGGATGGCCCAGCTCTTCCGGGAGACGCGCGCTCTACTGGATACCGTGTTGACGACCGGCGAGCTGCCGGATCGAGCGACGGACGTCATCGCCACTCGGACGTTGCCACACGTCGAGGACGTGGAAGCCGGCTTTCGCTGGTGGCTGCGTGCCGGTGAGACGGCGCTCGGCGAGCTCCGCATGCTCGTGTTGCAGGGCGGACTGGGCGGCGCCGAGGCACGCGACGCGGCGGAGGGGCGTGCCGCCCTGATCGAGTCGATGCAGGCGCGCAGCGGCGCCGGCGGCGAGCGTGAGC
>JACDBP010000257.1 GCA_013694835.1 Chloroflexota bacterium | reverse complement strand
GGCCGCCTCCGGGGCCGCGTCGCTGCCCGCCGCCGCCGGCGTCCTTCGCGCCGGGGCCGTCGACCGGACCAGCGTCTCGCTGACGGCCAGTTATGACGTCCGCGCCACGCTCCGCTTCGATGTGCCGAGCATCTCGGTGGTCGCGGACCTCAGCGTCCAGAACACCTCCGGGGGGCCGATCGACTACCTGGAGCTGAACCTCGCACCGGCGCGGATCGGCCGGATGCGACTGGACCAGGCGAAGGTCGACGGCGATCCCGTCACCGTGACCGTCATCGACCAGACCCTGCGCGTGCCGCTCGGTGGCGTGCTCGCGGACGGCGGCACAGTGCCGGTCCGCATCGGCTACACGGGCTGGTTCAATACGTCAACGGGTGGCTCCGACTGGATGTTCGCCAAGGCGAACGGCGTCGTCCAGGGCTATCGCTGGATCCCCTGGATCAGCAAGCCAAGGGCGTTCGATCGTCCCAACTTCGGCGATCCGTATGTCACACCCGTCAGCCCGAGCGTCAAGGTGACCTTCACCACGGACCGCACGCTGCGCATCGCCTCCACCGGCCGGCGCACCAGCACCAGCGGGTTGGTGCAGGTGTTCGAGGCGTCGAACGTCCGGGACTTCAACTTCACCGCGGCTCCGGACTACCGAACCTCGACGGGGTATGCCGGCGACACGCGCATCGTGGTCTATTTCCGCACCGGTTCCGCATCGACGATCATGACGGCCGCCAGGGACGCGATCAGCCGCTTCGAGAGCCTCGTCGGGCGGTACCCTTACCCCGACTTCATCATCGGCCAATCGGGCGCCGGATACGGCCTCGAATCGCCGGGCCACATCTGGATACCGTCCGGGACCGCCACCTCGAGCCTGCGCTATCTCGTCACGCACGAGACGGCTCACCAGTGGTTCTATGCCACGGTCGGCAACGACCAGGCGTCCGAGCCGTATGCCGACGAAGCGGCCGCCGACTTCCTGACTCGCTTCGCGCTGGACCTCCGGCGCAGCAGCAACTGCTCCACCTCTCGGCTCGACCTGAGCATCTACCGCTACTCCGGCGCCTGCTACTACGAGATCGTCTACATCCAGGGCGGGAACTTCCTGGATGACCTCCGACAGCGGATCGGCGGCATCGCGTTCTGGGCCGGGCTCCGCGACTACTACGCCACCTGGCGCTTCAAGCTCGGCGGCACGGAGCAGCTGCTACGGACGCTGGACGAGCACACCCCGCAGGATCTCGAGCCGACCTACCGCACGCGGTTCGCGCGCTACTTCTTCTGACGATGGCCGTCCTGCCTGGTGCCGGCGATGCCGGCTGGCTGCGTCGCCTGCTGCCGATGGCGCTCGGCCTGCTGGCCATCACGATTGGCACCGTGGCGGGGTGGGACCGGGCACTCAACGAGCTGCTGGTGAGCCCGCCGCCCTTCATCCGCGTGCTCCTCGGGACGGCCGCGGGCCTCCTGGGGCTGGTGCTTGTCGCGCGCGCCTCGGAGCGGCTCGGGGAGGCCTCGGGGCCGGCGACGCTGGTGCGCAGCGTCCGCATCGTCTTCCTGGCGGTCGCCGCCTTTGCGGCAGCGGCAGGTTGGTTCCTCGCCTCGCCGCTGCCGATCATCGCCGGCCTCGTCATCGCGGGGATCGACGTGCTGGAGACCTCGTTCCTGCTGCTGGTGACCGCCGTTCGGGCGGATCCCGGGACCTGATCCCCGAGCTCGACCGCCGCCGCCGAGGGCGAACGGGCCTTACAGCACCTTGCCCGGGTTGAGCAGCCCATCCGGGTCGAGGGCGTGCTTGATGGCCCGCATCACACGGACGGCATCGGAGCCGCGCTGACGCTCCAGGTACGCGCGTTTCGCCACGCCCGTGCCGTGCTCGCCCGTGATCGTGCCGCCAAGCGCGATGGCGGCGTCGTAGATGGCGCTCCGAGCGGTGTTGATGCGCGCCTCTGCCGTCGGGTCCTCACGGTCGACGACGAACGTCGGGTGCAGATTCCCGTCGCCGGCGTGCCCGAAGACGCCGACAGGCAGACCGTGCGCCGCGGAGATCCGCTCGATCGCCGCGAGCATCTCCGGGATCCTGCTCCGCGGCACGCCGACGTCGTCCATCCGTGCCACGCCGGCTCGCTCGAGCGCCCCGTGTGCGGCGCGCCGGGCCTGGCGAAGCCAGTCCGCCTCGGTGGCGTCCGCGGCGCGCACGAGCGAGGTGGCACCGGCTGCCTCACAGGCCTGCGCGGCAGCATCCAGCTCCCGTTCCGCGGCGGCACCACCAGCGTCCGATTCGATCATCAGCATCGCGCCTGCCGTGCGGTCCAGACCCAGCTGATGCCAGTCGTCGACCGCCCGGACGGTGAAGCCGTCCATCAGCTCCAGGGTCACGGGCACCACCCCGGCATCGAAGATCCGACCGACCGCGTCGCCGGCCGCCGGGACGTCGGCGAAGAAGGCGAGGAGGGTCAGCTTCGGTGGTGGCGCAGGCATCAGCCGAAGGGTCGCCTCCGTGATGATGCCCAGCGTTCCCTCGGAGCCCACGAACAGCTGGGTCAGGTCGTACCCGGCGACGTCCTTGAGGCTCTTGCCGCCGGTTCGGATGACCGCGCCGTCCGCGAGCACGACCTCGAGTCCCAGCACGAAGTCGCCCGTGACGCCGTACTTCACGCACCGGAGGCCACCAGAGTTTTCGGCCAGGTTCCCGCCGATGGTGCAGATCTCGAAGCTGGCGGGGTCCGGCGGGTAGAACAGCCCATGCTCAGCCACGGCACGCCCGAGCGCCGCGTTGATGATGCCGGGCTGGACCACGGCGACGAGGTTCTGGCGGTCGATCTCCAGGATGGCGGCCATCTCGGTGAGGACCACTGTCAGTGCGCCTTCCACGGCCACCGCTCCGCCGCTCAGGCCGGAGCCGGCGCCACGGGGCACCAGCGGTGTACGGTGCCGCGCGGCCAGGCGGACCAGCGCTGCCACTTCATCGGTGGAGCGTGGGAAGGCCACGCCCAGCGGCCGGCCGGGCTGGAGGTACTCGGTCTCGTCCCAGCGGTAGGACTCCGTGTCGGCCGGGTCGGTCAACAGCCGCATGTCCGGCAGCGCCTCACCGAGCGCCCCCAGGAACGTTCGGCCGGTGTCGATCGCCATCCGGACGATGGTACGCGGGCCGGAGCCCGGTCAGACCGGGGCTTCGCGGACGCTGGGCTCGTATAGCCGACCGATGACCACCAGCGCCGGGAGCCGCTCGAGGAGCGCCGAGACGGCCGTCGTGTCCAGCGTGCCGTCGCGCCGGGCGACGATCAGCTGCCCGCCGCTGTCGAGTCGAGCGTACGGGCCGCTGTCCGCCTCGGCCAGGTCTACCCGCAGCTCCGACGCGGACGTGCCCTCCGTCCCGGGAGCGAGCAGCTCAGCCCTCAGACGCTCGACGGCTCCATCCGCCAGATCGTCCGCGCGGAAGTGCCGCCGCACCTCGCGCACGGCGCGCCAGCCCGGCCGGCGCAGCAGGATCCCGCGCCAGAGCTCGCCGATGCGCGCTGTCACCCGGCTGTCGCCCGGCTCGGGGCTCCCGGTGAGCATCTCCCCGCGCGCCCACAGGGCAGCCTGGTGGAGCAGGGCGTACTCGTCCAGCGCGAGGTAGTCGCCGAGGCGCGTGAGCGGGTCGCCGTCGCCGAAGATCGCCCGGATCGACGGCCCGAACGCCTCGGCCAGGTCGAGGTCGATGGCCCGGACCGTGCGATGGAAATAGATCGTGTCGTAGAGGTACAGGCGCGCCGTCAGGAACTGCTCCAGCGCTCCCAGGCCCGGCTCGTAGAGGGCCAGGCCGCGAGAGGTCATGAAGGAGTAGCGGCGCAGCCGCTCCGCGTCGATGGGGCCGGACGCGACGCCAGTCATGTATGCATCCCGGCGGACGTAGTCGAGGTTGTCGACGGTGAACACCCCGGAGAACAACGGCTGCAGCCGCCGGACCCAGAGTGGCATCGCCGGGTCCGCCAGCGGCGGCTTGGAGACGAGGAAGCTGACCCAGCGCGGATCGATCGATTCGCCCGACTCGAACCCACCGCCCTCGAGCGTCCGGGCCGGTGCCCGGCGCAGCTCGCGGATGAGCCCACCGAGCTCGAGCTCGATGATCGCCTGGCTCAGGTCCTCGTGGCTGAGCCGCTTCGCGGGGTCGCGACTGACGTGTGGTGGGGCAGCGAAGCGCGAGAGCACGTGGTCGTCGAAGAAGTGCGCGAACGGGCCATGCCCGACGTCGTGCAGCAGGCCGGCGACGCGCATCGTCTCGACGACGAGCGCTTCCGAGGGGATCGGATCTTCCGAGGCGGGTCCCTCCGCAAGCGTGTCCGCCACCAGCGTCTCTCGCAGCGACGGGTAGAGCGCGGCAGCCCACAGGCCGGCTTCGTGCATCACCCCGAGCCCGTGCGTGAACCGGCTGTGCTCGGCCGTGGGGAAGACCCAGCGGGCGCTCTGCAGCTGGCTGATCCGGCGCAGCCGCTGGACCCACGGCGTGTCGAGCAGGTCCTCCTCGGCCACCGATTCCGCGGGCCGGTCCGGGTGTCCGGCGCCGCCCTCGACCACGGCACCGGCGGGTGCGACCCGTTTCGTCAGCTCGATGTACCCGTGGATCGGGTCGCTGATGAGGTTGACGGCCTCGAACGGGTGCGCTGGCATGCGGCCGAGTGTATCGCCGGCCCCGGCGGCGCCCAGCGATCCGTGTAAGCGTTGCGACTCCCTGGTGCGTGAGTGGGACATGGAGCTGACGGACACACGAGTGCAGGCAACGCCGGTGGAGATGGCGGAGCGTCGCGAGACGACCCGCGACTTCGCCGACTTCTACGCTCGCTCCCGGGACGACGTCTACCGGGTGGTCCTGCTCACGGTGCGCGACCCGCATCGCGCTGAAGATGCGGTCCAGGAGGCGTTCGCGCGCGCGTACTCCGACTGGGAACGTGTCTCACACCACCCGAACCGCGTCGGCTGGGTGGCTCGCGTGGCACTGAACCACGCGACGTCGCTTTGGCGTCGCCTCCGGCGGGAGAGCACCGAGCCGCCACCGGCCGCCGTTGCACCTGACGGGGACCAGCCGATGGACATGCTCCTCGTCCGCGCGGTCTGGCGC
>JACDBP010000307.1 GCA_013694835.1 Chloroflexota bacterium | reverse complement strand
CAGTGGCCGTGAGCTGTGGAAGAGCGACGGCACTGCGACCGGCACCAAGCGGGTAGCCGATGTCAACCCCGGGAGCGCCAGTTCCATTCCGAACGACCTGGTCAACGTCGGCGGCACGCTGTTCTTCGAGGCCAGCGACGGTACGAGTGGATACGAACTGTGGAAGTACGTCCCTTGAGCCCGGCAAGCACCCTCCCAACGCCTTGCGCGAGCGGGCCGGTGATCACGAAGCTAGCGGACGATCTGGCAGGCTCCGCGACCTCCCGTCCCGACGCACCACTACCCGGCGCCGGTGGCTGTCATCGCCTACGGGTCCACCGAGCCTGACGAGACGTTCTTCGTGGGTGGTGCGCGTCGAACGACGCGTACCATCACCGGCTGTGACGGACTCCTCGAACGATCAGGTCGCCCCCGCCGCCGGCCCCCTCGTCGGCGTTCGGGTGATCGACTGCTCCACCGTGCTCGCGGGACCGCTCTGCACCATGCTGCTGGGCGATCTCGGTGCGACCGTCATCAAGGTCGAGCCACCCGACGGCGACCCCACGCGCGGCTGGGGCCCGCCGTGGGTCGAGGCGGGTCGCAAGCGACGGCCGGAGCCTGGCGGAACGCCAGGACCCAGACGCTTCGCGCGCAACAGCGGCCGACGGCCGGCTGCGGAGGGGACGGAGCGCGAGCGCGTCGCGGCCTACTTCCTGTCGGTGAACCGGAACAAGCGGAGCCTCCGGCTCGATCTGAAGACGGATGCGGGGCGCGAGGTGCTGACGCAGCTGCTGCATGTGGGCGACGTCGTCGTGGAGAACCAGCGGGTCGGTGGGTTCGCCCGACTGGGGTTCACGGACGAACGGCTGCGGTCGATCAACCCCTCGCTCGTCCATCTCGCGATCTCCGGCTACGGACCCACAGGTCCGGCGGCGGACAGGCCTGGTTATGACTTCGTGATCCAGGCAGCGGCCGGGCTCATGTCGATCACGGGGCAGCCCGACGACCAGGGCGGGCGCGCAACGAAGGTGGGTGTGGCGATCTCAGACATCGTCACCGGGCTGTTCGGAGCGATCGGAGTGCTCTCATCGCTCGTGGCGCGTGGGGATGGCCGCGCCGCCGGCCAGCGGGTCGACGTGTCGATCCTCGAATCGACCCTCGCGGTCCTCGTCAACCAGGCCCACAACGCGTTCGTCACCGGCCGTCCGCCGGGCCGGCTGGGCAATGCCCACCCCAACATCGTGCCCTACGAGGCGTTCGACACCGCCGACGGGGAGATCGTGGTGGCCGTCGGCTCCGAGCGGCAGTGGCCGCGCTTCTGCGCCGCTCTCGGCATGCCGGACCTGGCACTTGACTCGCGGTTCCACTCCAACGAGGGACGCGTCCGCAACCGCGCCGAGCTGCGTCCCATCCTCAGCCAGCGGTTCGCCGAGCGGATGTCCGGGGAATGGCTCGCGGCGCTGGACGAAGCGGACGTCCCCGCAGGCCCCATCAACGACGTCGTCGGCGCGTTCGCCGACCGCCAGGCGCAGGCCCGCGAGATGACCGTTGACGTCGAGCACCCGGTCCTCGGCACGGTCCGCCAGGTCGGCCTCCCGATCGAGCTCTCTGCCACCCCCGCGACGATCCGTACCGCCCCGCCGATGCTCGGGGAACACTCCGTCGAGATCCTCCGAGAGCTTGGTTACGATGGGCACCGTATCGAGGAGCTCTTCGCGACCGGGGTCATCTGACCCGGCACGAGCGCCAGAACAGGAGCGATCACATGCTCAAGGACAGCAAGGCGTTCTCAGGCTTCGCCGTTCCCGACATCGCCAAAGCCAGGGAGTTCTACGGTCAGACCCTGGGCGTGGGCGTCGCCGATGGAGAGATGGGCGCCCTGGAGCTGCGCCTCGGCGGCGGCCACACGGTCTTCGTCTATCCCAAGCCGGACCACGAGCCGGCGACCTACACCATCCTCAACTTCCCGGTCGACGATATCGATGGTGCGGTCGACGAACTGACCAAGGCGGGCGTCAGCTTCGAGCGCTACGACGACCCCCAGCTCAAGACCGACGAGAAGGGGATCGCCCGCGGCAAGGCTGCGGGTCAGGGTCCGGACATCGCATGGTTCCGCGACCCCGCCGGGAATATCCTCTCGGTCATGGAGAGCTAGACTCCGGTCCGCAGGGGAGTCGCATAGGGGAAGACCCTCGGCGGAACGACGCCGGATCGCAGGTCCATCCACATCACATCGCCAGCTTGCAGGGTGGACGCACGGCTCCCGAGCGGCGACAATCACCGCCCTCCGGTCAGGGGCAGAGCGACGATGCGCGAGCGAGGGAAAGGGACGGGGGGGAGCCGGGCCCACCCGGGCAGACCCGGTCCGGCTGCTGCTGCGCCGAGCACGGTGGTCCTTGCCAAGGTCCGGGTGCCGAGCGCGCCTTCCATGCCGATGGAGCGTCTCGACGGCCTTCTGGACCTGGTCTGGAGCCATCGACTGGCCCTCGTGGTCGCACCCGCAGGGTCCGGCAAGACCACGCTGCTCGCCCGATTCGCTGCCCGCGCGCCCGGGCCTGTCGGTTGGTATCGCGCCGAGGCATGGGACCGCGACGCATCGACGATGCTGCGGCACCTTGAGGCGGCGCTGGGTCCATCACTCGAGCGTGTGCCGCGTGGCTGGGATACGGTCGCCGACGCTGCCAACGCCCTGGCGGCATGGCATGGAGCGCCGGCGCTTCTGGTCGTCGACGACCTCCACACCATCGAGGGGACACCGGCCGAGGCCGCGCTGGAGCGGCTCATCGAATACGCGCCGGAATCGCTCACGGTCATCGCTGCGTCCCGGGTACCGCCCGCATTCAACCTGCCGCGACTCCGGGTCTCGGGCGTGCTGGTGGAGATCGGCGGGGATGACCTGCGCTTCCGCTCGTGGGAGGTCGAGCGACTCTTCCGTGACTTCTACGACGAGCCGCTGCCGCCGGAGGAACTGGCGCGCCTCGCCCGCTCTACGGAGGGCTGGGCGGCCGGGCTGCAGCTCTTCCATCTGGCGACTCGGGGCAAGCCCCCGGACGAACGGCGCCGGGTCCTGACCGCCCTTGGTCCGAGCTCGCGGCTGATGCGCGACTACCTGACCCGGAACGTGGTCCACGAACTGCCGGACGACTTGCGGCGGTTCCTGGTCGAGACCTCGGTCCTTGGGCGTCTCAGCGGACCGCTCTGCGATCGCCTGCTCGCCCGCAAGGGGAGCGCGGAGGTGCTGCTCGAGCTCGAGCGTCGGCGGCTGTTCACCCACGGGCTTTCAGAGGACGGCGTCTACCGCTACCACGAGGTGTTCCGCTCGTACCTCCAGGGGGTGCTGTTGGAGGACGTGGGGGAGGAACGGTTGCGGGCTCGGTTCCGCGCGGCGGGCGAGCTGCTGGCCGAGGTCGGCGCGCATGCAGAGGCGCTCGAGGCGTTCTGCCGTGCGGAGGACGGTGAGGCCGCGCGTCGGCTCCTCGGTCGCGACGGCGAGGCCGTGGTGGACCGGCCGAGCGCCTGGGTCGATGCCATCCCCGCGACGCTGCTCCATCACGACCCGTGGCTGCTCCTTGCGACCGCCCGCAGGTTGCGCGCCGAGGGGCGATTCGCCGATGCCATCGAGCGGTACCAGCGGGCAGAGACCACATTCGGCACGATGACGCCGGCCGTGATCTGCCGCGAGGAGCGCCAAGCCCTGGCGGTCTGGCAGGGCGGGGCTACGGCCCCGCGCCGCGACTGGGCGACGCTCCTTCATTCGGCGCTCCGGCGTGATCCCCTGGCGGTCGTCCGCGACGCCGGAACGGACGTGCCCGACGCGCGGCTCGTCCAGGGACTGGCGCTGCTGGTCGGCGGCGAGGTCGTGGAGGCACGAGCCCGGTTGCGAGCCACCGCAGCGGATCCGAAGACCGGGTCGGTCGCGCACGTGGTGGCAACGCTTGCGGCGGGAGTCGCGGCGCTCCTCGCGGGTCAGGCGCACGGTGCCGTGGAGGTCCGCGGCTCGGTCGCAGCCGCAGAGGCGCTGGGACTGGAGTGGCTGGCACGTCTTGGTCGAGCGAGTCTCGCCATCACTGGTCCGGAGTCCGGCCATGAGGCCGAGGCTGTCGCTACTGCGTGCGCCGCTGCCGGCGATGCATGGGGCGAGGCGGTCGTCCGCCTGTCGATGGCCTGGGGGAAGCTTGGTGGCGGCAGTACCGACAAGGGCCTCGATGACCTCGCCGCCCGGTTCCGCGCACTGGATGCGCCGGTCCTCGAGGGGTGGGCGAGGGGCCTGTCAGCGCTCGCGATGTCGAGAGCGGGCGATCCAGATGCTCACCAGGCCGCGGTCCAGGCGGAGGCGGCCGCACGCTCGACCGGAGTGGGCGCCGTTCGATTGCTGAGCTCGCTGGCGTTGGCCGAGCTGGCCCCTGGTGAGGGATATGACGAACTGGCCGAGCAGATTTCGATCGAGACAGGGATCCGGCTGCCGGCCGTGACCGTTCCGCTCGAGCGAGTAGATGGTCATCAGAACGGGCACGCGGCGGGTCATTCGAATGGCGTCGCGATCGGACACTCGAACGGTCACCGGCACGGCAATGGGAACGGGCAGTCGCCGCCGGTCCGAGTCCGGGTGC
>JACDBP010000226.1 GCA_013694835.1 Chloroflexota bacterium | reverse complement strand
GGCTGGAACCGCATCCCGCTCATCCGGATGACGAACGTCAACCTGCTGCCGCGACCCGGCATGAGCCTCGACGAGATCGTCGCCGATACCGACGACGGCCTGTATCTCGCGTCCAATCGCTCGTGGAGCATCGACGACCGCCGGCTGAACTTCCAGTTCTCGACGGAGATCGCCTACGAGATCAAGGGCGGCAGGAAGGGCCGGCTCCTCAAGAACCCCACGTACACCGGCATCACCTACGAGTTCTGGCGCTCCTGCGATGCGATCGGGGACGAGAGCTCGTACCGGATGCTGGGCACGCCGAACTGCGGCAAGGGAGAGCCCGGCCAGGTCGCCCATGTCGGCCACGCGGTGAGCGGAGCCAGGTTCCGAGACGTACAGGTGGGGGTCGGCAAGTGGTGAGCGGCGAAGGGTCGGGCGGCTTGGCGCTGGCCGAACAGGCGCTCCGCCACGCGGAGGCTGCCGGCGGCACCCAGGCCGAGGTCCTGGTGATGGGCGGATCATCGCGACTCACCAGGTTCGCGAACAGTCAGATCCACCAGAACGTCTCTGAGCGGAACACGACCGTCAGCCTCCGCTTCGTGGACGGCAAGCGCATCGGTGTGGTGTCAACCAACCGCACGGATGACGGGGCCCTCCGAGCACTGGCCGAGAACGCGGCACGCATCGCCCGCCTGCTCCCCGAGCAGCCGGACTTCACCTCGCTGCCTGGACCCGGCCCGATGCCGCGGGTCACCGGAGCAGCCGCGACGACGACCGCGACGGCCTCGCCGGAAGCGCGTGCCGAGGGCGCCCGCGCCATCATCGCTGCCGCGGACGAACGGGGAGTCCTCGCCTACGGCTCGTTCGCCACATCCCTTGAGCACGTCGCCGTCGCCAACTCGCTGGGCGTTCGGGCCGACGAGCAGCGCACGCTGGCGCAGGTCATCGTCGTGGCGATGGGCCCCGACGGTGAAGCCGGCTACGCCGAGTCGGCGGCGGTCGACCACACCATGATCGACGCGGCAGCACTCGGCCGCGAGGCAGCCGACAAGGCGAAGTCGTCACGCGGCGCCGTGACCGTCGATCCCGGCGACTACCCGGTCGTGCTCGAGGAGTACGCGGTCGTCGACCTGCTGGACATGCTGGGCTACCTGGGATTCTCGGCGCTCGCGGTCCAGGAGGAGCGATCGTTCTATGAGCCCGGCAAGCGCGTGGGTTCGGACCTCGTGTCCATCCGGGACGACGCCACGGATCCCGAGGGGACACCCGCCGCGTTCGACTACGAGGGCGTCGGCAAGCAGCCCGTGACCCTCGTGGAACGCGGCATCTGTCGCGGCATCGTGTACGACTCGCAGACGGCCGGGAGGGAGGGAAAGCCCTCGACCGGCCACGGCCTGCCGGCACCCAATCCGTACGGCCCGTTCCCCCTCAACCAGTTCATGGACGCTGGCGACACATCGCGCGAGGAGTTGACCGGCAGCCTGGATCGCGGCCTGCTCGTGACGCGCTTCCACTACACGAACCCGGTCCACCCGAAGCTGGCGATGGTCACCGGGATGACACGCGACGGGCTGTTCCTGGTGGAGGACGGCCGGGTCGTGGGGCCAGTCCGGAACCTGCGATTCACCCAGAGCTACCTCGCGGCTCTCGCGGGCGTGGAGGCGGTCGGCCGCGAGCGGAAGCTGCTGCGCGGGTTCCTCGGCTCAGTGGTCGTGCCCGCGGTGCGCATCTCGGCCTTCACCTTCACCGGCGCGACCGAGCACTGAGCCTGAGCGTGGCCCTGCGCCCCGTGCTGGACGTCCGTCTGGGCGATCGGCTGACGTTGAAGAAGACGCACCCGTGCGGTGGGCGAACCTGGGACGTGATCCGCCTGGGAGCCGACATCGGCCTGCTCTGCACGGGATGCGGGCGCCGCGTGCTGCTGGAGCGTGCCGTGCTCGAGCGCCGGCTCGCAGGGTTCGTCGACCGAGGCCCGGAAGTCGTGGCCCAGTCGTCGGGCGTGGATGACGCGCTCCAAGGGGTGGACGCGTGACGAGCGCCGAGACGCGCCGAGCGCTGCGCGCGGACGCGCCATCCGGCGGCATGGCGTCGGTGCTCAAGAACGGCCGATTCCTGGCGTTGTGGCTGTCACAGCTCGCCACCCAGGTCGGCGGCAACATGGTCCTGTTCGCGCTGACGATCCTGGTCTATCGGCTGACCTTCAATCCGGCCACCGGGCAGGGGAGCAGCACCTCCGTCAGCCTCCTGCTCCTGGCGTTCCTCGTACCGGCGGTCATCTTCAGCGCGGTCGCGGGGGTCTATGTCGACCGCATCGACCGCCGGCTGATCCTTATCGTCACCAACGTCCTGCGAGCGGCGGCCTTCCTCGGCATGTTCGTGGTCGCCGAGTACCTGGGCGGCACGGAGCGGCTGGTGGGCATCTACCTGCTGACGATCCTCGTCGCCACGCTCACCACGTTCTTCGGCCCCGCGGAGGCGGCGATGATCCCCATCGTCGTCAACCGCGCCGAGCTCCTCAGCGCGAACGGCCTCTTCACCTTCACGCTCCAGGCGTCGTTCGCACTCGGCTTCGCCGTGCTCGGGCCGCTGTTCGTGACGTTGTTCGATGTGGACATGGTGCTGTTCATCGTCGCGGGCCTCTATCTGGTGGCCGGTCTGCTCTGCTGGAGACTGCCGGCGCACCACCCGCGCGACGAGGAGCACCTCATGCGGGGTCCCATCGGCAAGACCGAGCGGGCGGTCGCCGGCATCTTCGGGCAGCTGCGCGAGGGCCTCAGCTACATCCGCAAGGACGCAGGCATCTTCTGGGCGCTCACCTACCTGGCCATCACGGCGTCCCTCATCGGGGTCCTCGGCGTGCTCGGGCCCGACTTCGCCATCAAGGCGCTGGGGCTGCGCGAGCAGGACTTCGTGGTGGTCGTGCTGCCCATCGGCGCCGGCCTCGTGATCGGCATCCTGGCGCTCAACGTGTACGGCAAGTTCATCCCCCGACGGCGCGTCATCGAGGGCGGCATGCTGGCCATGGCGGCGGCGCTCGCGGCGCTGTCACTGGCCGGGCCGATCTCGGGGCTCCTGCAGCGCGCCGACCGGGCGATCACGCCGATCGATCTGGGCCCGCTCGTCTCGCTCCTGGCGGTGGTGGTGGTGCTCGCGCTGATCCTGGGCTTCGCGTACGCCTGGGTCGCGGTGCCGGCCCAGACACAGCTTCAGGAGGAGCTCCCGGCCGATGTGCGCGGACGCGTGTTCGGCGTGCTCAACATGCTGGTGAGCGTGGCGTCATTCCTGCCGATCGTCATCGTGGGCCCGGTCGCCGACCTCATCGGCACCCCGGCCGTGATCATGGGATCGGCGGTCTTCGTGGCGCTGACCGGGCTCGCGTCACTGCTGAAGGCGCCATCGACGGGGCGGGCGGAGGTCGGTCCGACCCTGCGACAGGGGCCGGTCGACCCGGTCTCCGTGGCGACGAGCATCGGCTCGTCGGTGGACCTCTCCGGTGCGCCGGACCGGCCACTGACGGCCGAGG
>JACDBP010000214.1 GCA_013694835.1 Chloroflexota bacterium | reverse complement strand
TCACCGGCGAGACCACGACCGGCCAGGAGATCATGCGGCTGGCCGCAGGCAACGTGAAGAAGGTCTCCCTGGAGCTCGGCGGCAAGTCGCCCAACATCGTGTTCGCGGATGCGGACCTGGAGCGCTTCGCTGCTGAGTCGCCGTACGCCGTCTTCGACAATGCCGGGCAGGACTGCTGCGCGCGATCGCGGATCTTCGTCGCGCGATCCGTGCACGAACGGGTCGTGGAGCTGTTCACCGAGGCGACGCGCAAGGTCGTCGTGGGCGACCCGACGGACGACCGGACCCAGGTCGGCTCGCTGGTCTCCGAGCGACAGCGCGAGCGGGTGCTCTCGTACATCGAGGCCGGCGTGGCCGAAGGCGCGCGACTCGTGCTCGGTGGGTCGGCGCCGGACGGCCCGATCTTCGACCAGGGTGCGTTCCTGTCGCCGACGATCTTCGACGCCTGCCGGAGCGACATGACGATCGTCCAGGAGGAGATCTTCGGGCCCGTCGTGACGGTCATCCCCTTCGAGGACGAGGCCGAGGCGATCCGGCTCGCGAACGACACGCCGTATGGGCTGTCGGGCTCGATCTGGACTCGGGACCTGGCGCGCGGCCTGCGGGTCGCCAAGGCGGTGCGCGCCGGGGTGCTCTCGGTGAACACCAACGCCAGCGTCCACACGGAGGCCCCGTTCGGCGGCTACAAGATGTCCGGGATGGGACGCGAGCTCGGGATGCACGCGTTGGACCTCTACACCGAGACGAAGAACGTCTTCGTCGACCTGAGCTGAGCGTCGGACCGCGCGATGGCTCCGCGATGGGCGATGCGGATCGTCTGGAGGGTCGACAAGCTCCTCGACCGGGTGAGCGGCGGCCGGATCGACACGAGACGGTCGATGGGCATGTCGCGGCTGTTCCTCACCACGACCGGCCGCCGAAGCGGCGAACAGCGCGAGGTCGCCACGTTCTTCCTGCCGGTCGGCGCGGGATTCGCGGTCATCCCCTCCAATGTCGGCTCCGACAAGCCGCCCGCCTGGTGGCTCAATCTCCAGGCTTCGCCGGAGGGCTCGGTCCGGATCGGGCGTGCCATCCCTCGCCCGGTGCTCGCCCGCGAGGCGACCACGGAGGAGGTGGCCGAGCTCTGGCCGAGGTTCGTGACGGCCTACCCGATGTACGCGCGCTACAGCGAGATGACCACGCGCCACATCCCGATCGTCATCCTCGAGCCGCGCTGATCAACGCGGTCGTGGATCGGTGCACTCGCGGGCGGGTCTCAACGGTCGTAGATCGGGCAGAACATCGGTTCGGGGAGCAGGTCCTGGCGCGTGATCCTGGGATCGGTGCGGAACTCGACGCGTGGCTCCGACTCGGCTGGGACCGGCTCCACGGACGCCTGCGGCGCTTCCGTGGCTTCCACGTCGATGGGCATCTGGAGCATGGAAACACCTCGGTTCGAGATGTACGTCAGGTTCGGGAGCACGGCGTCGGCGTTGAGGATCCACTTCCCGGCCTCCGCCGGTGCGGCCGTCTCGAAGACCAGGATCGCTGACTCGCCTCGACCGAGTGTTGGGATCTGGACCCGCTTCAGCTGCGTGCCGTGCTTGCCCGAACCGTCATAGGGCACCTCCGGCACGTAGCCACCGTTCACCGGCTGTGGCGGAGGGCCGTACCCCAGGCGCAGCACCCAACCCTCTGCTGTGGCCTGACCCCGGTTCGTGACCTCGATCTCGATGCGCATCCGCTGTCCGGCGCCGATGGACGCCGGTGCCGAGACCACGTCGTATCGCAGGCCGAACTCGCGCGAGTCGAGATACCGCGCGATCGCGTTGTAGTAGGCCTCCGCCAGTGATTGCCGCACCCGCGGCTGGGCGAGCAGCGCCAGTTCGTTCGGCTGGTCCATGAACATCGACTCGACGAGCACGGTGACCATCGTGGACGGCCGCGGCACGGTGGATGAGTAGGGCCGGATCTCGAAGAAGCGGTCGGAGGTCCTGGCCCCGCGGTCGATCGGGGTGTACGACGCCGACCTGTACTGCTCCAGGAGCCGCATGTGCTCCTGCTGCATGAGCTCGGCGAAGTCGAGCGCTTCCGGTGTCCATGTCCGGCGGGCGTTCGTGTAGGTCTCCGTTCCCTTGCTGCAGTGGCAGCCGTAGGCGTTGCTCATGACGATCGCCATCAGGTCCGGACGGAGCGGGTTGACCAGGTCGAGCCGAGCCTGAAGGTCGTCGCTCCGATCGATCATGGCGTCACCGTTTCGGTCCAGGGGCGGCCGGTTGAGACCCTGATCCACGTCCCGCACCATGACGACACCGACCCTCGCGCCACGCAGCATCGCCTCGACCCGCTTCGAGATGTCGAGGTTGAAGTCCGCCTCCCTGAAGCCGCTGTAGTAGGCCCCCGGATCAGGCGCACCGTGGCCCGGGTCCATCACCACCACGATCGACTGTGGGTTCGCCGAGTAGACCGCGAAGCTCGCCTTGGTCGTCCGCAGCGTGGACGTGAAGAGCTCCGAACCCTCGCGAGCCTCGAGATCGAACCGGTAGCCGCCGTTGACCACCTCCACGCCGGACTTCGTCCGTCCGTCCCATTCGAAGCGATGCCGTCCGGGCTCCAACGCGACCGCCTTGGCGAGCGTTCGGACGTGCGCTCCGAAGAGATCTCGAACGCGGACCGTCAGCTCGGCCGCGCGGGCGAGGTCGACCACCAGGCGCGTCGAGCGCTGGACGGCACCGGTGGTGGGATGAAAGGGTGTGCCGTTGACGTGGACGGATGCGACAGGGCTGTCCGCGCTGGCGATGGCGGGCGTCCAGAGTGACATCAGCACGCACACGAGGGATACGACCGAGCGGCGGTGACGGGTGGGCACGGGCTAGAGGGTACCCGTCGTGTCCAGCGCGATGGGATGCCTCGACGCGTCGCGACCAGGGCGCGGTACGGTCCGGACCGTTCGACATGTGGAGCCTCCGCCACGACACTGCGGGCTCGCACGGGAGGCGTTCGAATGAGTCCTCACTCCGGTCGCGCGGACCGCTCCGGCGTTTTGGGCGGCTTCTCCGACGTCATCGCCATCTGATTGACCATCCGGCTCGCGGGTCCTTCCGATCTGGACGCCGTCGCGGCCCTCCATCGGCGGTCGTGGATGGCCACCTACGGACCGCTGTTGCACCCCGAAGCGCGCGCCCTCCTGGCGCTGGCCGAACGACGGGACTACTGGGCGCCGCTCCTCGGAGGCGCTGGCCAGACGGCGACGGTCGTCCGGATCGCGCAGCAGGACGGACGGGTGGTCGGCCTCGTTTCGAGCGTGCCAGGGTGAGCGAGGGCGAGGTGCCGGCACTGCACGTGGATCCGCTACTGCACGGACGCGGCCTCGGGCGGCGGCTGCTCGATGCCGCGCTGGATGACCTCAGGTACGCGGGCTGCCGCTCGGCGTGGTTGACCGTGCTGAGCGTGAACCGCGCGGCCATCGCGTTCTACGAGCACCTCGGCTGGACCGCCGACGGCCTGCCGTTCTGGGAGAGGATGGACGGCCTTGACGAGCTGCCGCTCGTCGAACTCGTGCGCTACCGGCTGGCGCTCTGACCGCGCCAGGTGGCGAGCTCGGGACGGACGCGATGCACCCAGTCTCGGATCGCCCAGGTGCTCGTCTTGAAGGCGATGCCCGTCCAGGGGATGCGCTCGGGAGCGAAGGGCCGGACCTCGAGTGCCTCCGGCGTGGCGCGAGGCTCGCCTCCGACGATCCGAGCCTCGAACGCCACCACCACGATCGCTGCCTGCGGCCGCGAGTAGATGCCGACGACCTCACCGGGCTCCACGACCAGTCCGGTCTCCTCGAGCGTCTCGCGCACGGCGCCGTCGTGGACGGTCTCGTCGACCTCCAGGAAGCCGCCCGGCTGCGCCCACGCGCCGTAGCCAGGCTCGATGCCGCGGCGCAGCAGCATCAGCTCGCCGTCAGCGGTGACCGGCAGGGTCGTCACGACCAGCCGAGGGTTGACGTAGGCGACGAAGCCGCAGCTCTCGCAGCCGAGCCGCTCCCGCTCCTCGCCCGGCAGAGGCCCGAAGGAGAGGGCCGAGCCGCACTGTGAGCAGAAGTTCAGGGTCGCCGCCAGCCACGGCGGAACGCCGCCTGGACTGGTGCCGGGCGCGGGGAGCGGGCCCAGTTCGGGAACGAGGACGTCGCCGCCGGGCCCGGTCTCCCAGGCGGGTGCCTTGCCGAATCGCGCGCCGGCCATCCCCTGGCTCAGGCCGTCGCCACGAGCGCCATCATGGTGAGGAGCCCGACGAGCGAGACAACGAGCGTAGCCACCCAGACGAAGCGGAACCAGCCTCGGCCCCGGTCGACCGGCAGCCAGGCGATGGCCGAGCGCCAGATGCGAAGGATGGCATCGACCGTCACCACCACGAGCAGCGCACCCCCGATGAGGACCGGCACCTTGACGATGGGCGCGCCGAGCGGTGTCCCGAACTGCAACGCCGAGATGGCGACGATGCCGCAGACGAGCACGCCGATCGAGAGGTAGATGAACCAGTCCTGAAGCGGGGTCGGCCGCGTCTCCGGCACGCGGCTCGGCACGAGCGGCCGACCGCTCGCATCGAGGCGGACCGGGTGTGCCTGCCGATCGAGCACCGGCATCCCGGGCGCATAGCGTTCGTCGTCCATCGACCCGAGTGTAGTCCGTGCCGGGGATGGCGCGGGCACGGCGCATCGGTGTCAGGCTGCGTCGGTGACACAGCGCTCACCATCGATCAGGCGCGGACGCTGGCCTCAGCTCGGGCTCGCGGCCCTCTTCGCCGCAAGTGGCACGCTTCACCTGCTCAGTCCGGGGCTCTTCCTCCGGATGATGCCGCCTGTCCTGCCAGCACCGGGTGCGCTGGTGGTGCTGAGCGGCCTCGCTGAGCTCGCGTGCGCCGCCGGCCTGGTCGGCGGCACTCGCTGGGCCGGTCCCGCCAGCGCGGCACTCCTGCTGGCTATCTTCCCCGGCAACATCCAGATGGCGCTCGATGCCGCGAGGGATCCGGCCGCCGAGCCATTGTGGGTCGCGGCAGTCTGGCTAAGGCTTCCGCTCCAGGTGCCACTGATCTGGGTAGCCCTGCGCGAACGGCGAGCCTGATCCGCGCGAGGAAGCGCCCGTCCGGCAGGCCATCAGGTTTCGGCGTTCGAGGGGTCCTCCAGGACGGTGCGCGCCTGGTCGGCGCGGTAGGCGGCCAGGCGCTCGGTCAGGGCGGGATCGCTGAGCGCCAGGATCTGCGCCGCGAGCAGAGCGGCGTTCTCGGCGCCCCCGATGGCAACCGTCGCAACGGGCACGCCGCGCGGCATCTGGACGATCGAGAGCAGCGAATCCAGGCCACCCAGCTGCTTCGTCGGGATGGGCACCCCGATGACCGGTAGCGTGACCTTCGCCGCGAGCATCCCCGCCAGGTGGGCGGCGCCCCCGGCACCGGCGATGATCACCTGGATGCCGCGGCCCGCCGCCTGTTCCGCGTATTGGAACAGCAGGTCGGGGGTCCGATGCGCAGAGACGACGCGCAGCTCGTTGCTCACGCCGAGCTGGTCGAGCAGGTCGGCAGCACGCTCGAGGACCGGGAAGTCGGACCGGCTGCCCCCGACGATGCCGACGCGAACACCATCGCGACCGATGCTCACATCGCCCACCCGAGGCGTACGGCCGCGACCCGCGCCCGTCGCAGGGCGTCCTCCGCGGAGTCGCCCACCACCGTCACGTGCCCCATCTTGCGACGCTCGAAGACCTCCCGCTTGTCGTACAGATGCAGTCGCACGGCCGGGTCCGCGAGCGCCCAGTCGAGGCCGGTCGCGCGTGCGGGCCGCCGTGGACCCGTCCCCAGCACGTTGACCGTCGCGGCATGGCCGTTGCGCATCGTGATGTCGCCCAGTGGCAAGCCGCAGATGGCCCGCACATGCTGCTCGAACTGCGACGTCACGCAGGCGTCGTCGGTGTAATGGCCGGAGTTGTGCACTCGTGGCGCGAGCTCATTCACGACCAGCGAGCCATCCCGCAGCAGGAACAGCTCCGCGGTCAAGGTCCCTACGACGTGCAGTGCCTCGGCGATCCGGGTCGCGAGCGCCGCGGCCTCGGACGCCAGCTCTGGCGCCACGGGTGCCGGCGCGATCGACTCGACGAGGATCCCCGCGTGATGCGTGTTCTGCGCGACCGGGAAGGTCCGAGCCTGCCCGTCCGTGCCGCGCGCACAGACGGCCGAGAGCTCCATGACGAAGTCGAGCTCGCGTTCGAGGAGCAGCGACCCGGCCGCGTCGAGATCGGCCCAGACGGCCTCGAGCTCCTGTGCCCCGCCGATCCGCCACTGGCTCCGGCCGTCGTACCCGCCCAGAGGCCGCTTCAGCCGCAGCGGGTAGCCGAGCGACGACGCCGCTGCCCGCGCGTCGCCGATCGTCCCCACCTCTCGCCATGCAGCGACAGGAATGCCGAGCTCGCCAAGGAAGCGCCGTTCGACCAGGCGGTCCTGTGTCACCCGAAGCGCTCGTACTCCCGGCCGAAGAAGGGCGCGCTTGGCCACCGCCCCGGCGACCCCGGCGCCCAGGTGCTCGAGCTCGTACGTGACGACTTCGCAGCTGGCCGCCATCAACAGTGCCGCCTCGGTGTCGCCGTAGCCTGCCACGACGAACGTGTCGCTGACCCCTGCCGCCGGGGCTTCCGGATCGG
>JACDBP010000206.1 GCA_013694835.1 Chloroflexota bacterium | reverse complement strand
CTGACCGACCATTGCCGCGCCTGGTCATCGTCAGCGGAGCCCCGGGTACCGGCAAGACGACACTCGCGCACGCGCTGGCCGAGGCGCTGCACCTTCCCCTCGTCGTTCGGGACGCGATCAAGGAGGGGATGCACGTCACGGTCGATTCCGATGATCCCGCCGAGCGAGGCCGGTTCGGGGCCGACGCGTTCGCCGTCTTCTACGACGTGCTTGGGCAACTCTTGCAGGCCGGTGTCAGCGTCGTGGCCGAGGCGGCCTTCCACGGAGAGCGAGCTTCGGTCGATCTCGCCCCGCTTGTGGACGAGTCGCGAGCGGTGTTGATCCATTGCAAGGTCGACGAAGGCCTCGCAGCATCGCGCTACCTGGTGCGAGCGCGGGCCGGAACTCGCCATCCGGCGCATGACGATGCGGGGGTGGCGGCAGCGATGGCCACGGGCGACTTTCCATGGATGCTCTACGAGCCACCCGACATCGATGCCCCGTGTATCGACGTAGACACGACGGACGGTTACGAGCCTGACATGGTGTCGCTCGTGGGGCTCATCAAGTCCGCCACCGAACGGTGAGCCTCCGTCCGGCACCCTGTCTGGCATCATCGGCCGCGTGAGTCGACGCGAGGCCCCAAGCGGGGAGTTCCGCTACTCCCTGCCGATCGAAGTCCGCTTCCGTGACACCGATGCACTGGGCCACGTCAACAACGCGGTCTACCTGACGTACTTCGAGGCCGCGCGGGCCGGCTACTACGAGACGATCGCGGGCCGCCCGTTCGGCTTCGGCGAGGGCGCAGAGCGGCACACCTTCCTGGTCGCCGAAGCGACCGTCGTCTTCCGCGCGCCGGCGTTCTTCGGGGAGACGCTCGACGTGGGGTGCCGCGTGGCGTGGGCGAGCCGCTCGTCATTCGGGCTGGAGTACCGCATTGGCGCCCCCGCGTCGCCGGTGGGAGCGGCGCGGTTGGTGGCCCACGGAACCAGCGTCCAGGTGATGTTCGACATCAAGGCCGAGCGGGTCGGCCGGGTCCCGCCGGACCTGCTCGAGATGATCGAGCGGCACGAGGGCGGCGCCGTGCCGCCGCGACCGGTGGGGTGGTGAGCGGCGTGGTCCAGGTCAAGCCGCGCGGGCCGTTCTCGCTCGAGGCGAGCCGGCGATTCCTGGAGGGGTTCGGGCCTGCCATCGGCGATCGCGGCTCGGCGCCGCCCGGGCACCTCCATCTCGCCTTCCCGGTCGATGGGACGGCCGTCAGCGCGGGCGCCTGCGTGCGGCAGCCGGGCGAGTCGGTCGCCATCGAGATCCTGGGCGTCGATGACGAGGACGCCGCGGCGGCCGCTCGCCAGGTAACGCGGATCCTGTCGCTCGACGTCGATGCCACGGGATTCTTCGACGTCGGCGTCCGTGACCCGGTCATCGCCCGGATCCAGTCGCGCTACGAGGGGTTGCGCCCGGTCAACTTCGCCTCGCCCTACGAGGCGGCCGCCTGGGCGCTCATCAGTCAGCGCATCCGCATCAGCCAGGCGTCGCGGATCAAGACGCGGATGGCGGTGGAGCTCGGCGAATCCGTCACGATCGAGGGCCAGGACTGGCCGGCGTTCCCGGCGCCGGCGCGCCTGCGGGAGCTGGAGCAGTTCCCCGGCCTCTTCGGTAGGAAGGTGGAGTACCTCAGGGCGCTCGGTGCGGCCACGGTGGAGGGGCGGCTCGACGCTGCGCGACTCCGAGAGATGCCCGCGGAGGACGCCCTCGCGGAGATCGGTGAGCTGCCGGGTGTCGGACCGTTCTCCGCGGGGCTGATCCTGCTGCGCGGTGCCGGTCACCCGGACGTTCTGGCGCTCGCGGAGCCTCGACTGCGGCGTGCGGTGATGCTCGCCTACGACCTGGACGAGGAGCCCGACGACGACCGGCTCGAGGCGATGAGCGAGGCCTGGCGGCCGTATCGGACGTGGGTCGCCGTGCTGCTCAGGCGGCTGCTGGAGGACGAGACGGGCGAGATCGCCGGTGGGCGACCCAGAGATGATGCACCGGCTCCGTGCCGCGACCGGCGGCAGCGACCCGGCGCCCCGCCACGCGACCGGCGCAAGCGACGTCCAGCGGGTCACTGAGCCGATCCGTCCGTTCGCGGAATCCCTGGCGGGTGGTCGGGTGAGACCCAGGCCGGGTCGAGCTGGAGGTGGATCACGTGGGGGCGGCCCGATGCGAGCGCGGCCCGCAGCGCTGGCTCGAATACCTCGTCCGAATCGACGTAGGTCCCCCCCGCGCCGCACGCCTCAGCGACCTTCACGAAGTCGATCGGCCCGAGCTCCGTGGCGATCCCGGGGCGGCCTTCGCGCTGCTGGTACATCGCGATCGTGCCGTAGCGCCGGTTGTCGAAGACGATGGCCACGGGACTCGCTCCCTCCCGGACGGCCGTCTCCAGCTCCTGCATCGTCATCGCGAAGCCGCCGTCGCCCGCGAGCGAGACCACCGGCGTGCCGGGTCGCGCCAGGGAGGCGGCGATGCCGGCGGGCAGCGAGTAGCCCATGGCACCCGACGTGGGGCCGAGGAAGGTGCCGTGCTGGCGGAACCGGTACCCGCGCGCCGTCCAGCTCCCGAAGTTGCCGGCATCCGTCGTCAGGATCGCCTCCGGTGGCAGGACCCGCTGCAGGCAGGTGATGACGCGCCCCGGATGGACGCCTGGCCCGTCCCACGGGATATCGTCGATGACGCTGGCGGCCTCGTAGGCGGCGCGATCCGCCCGGTTGAGCTCATCGCGATCCTGCGGCGCCGCGTTGCCTCCGGTCTCGGCCTGCGCCAGTGCCGCGCGCAGGAAGGCACCCGCATCAACGGGCAGGGCCAGGTCCGGTGCCCGGAGGCCGGCGTGCGCCGTCCGCGGTTCGAGGTCCACGTGTGCCCAGCGGGTCTTCTCGCCGGGGATCGCGTAGTCGAACGTGGTGATCTCGTTCAGGCGGCAGCCGAGGACCAGCAGTGCGTCCGCCTCCAGGAGGCGCGGCTTGACGGTCGGCGCCGCGCCGTAGCCGGTCAGCCCGAGGAACAGCGGGTGGTCGTTGGGAAAGGAATCCTGCCGCCGCCAGGCCGCGAAGACCGGCAGCGACAGTCGCTCGGCGAACGCCACGAGCTCCTGCGTCGCCGCGGCCCTGGGCACGCCGCTTCCGGTCAGGATCGCCGGGCGACGGGCGCCGCGCAGCAGGTCCAGCACGGCCTCGACGGCCTCCGTCGACGGTTCGGGCACCGTCGCCAGCGCCCCGACGCTTGCCCCGGCGTCGGGGCCGGTGTCCGGTGCGAGCTCCGAGAACAGATCCTCCGGCACCGAGTAGAGCACTGGCCCGGGTCGTCCGGAGACCATCTCCCGCAGTCCTTCACGCAACAGGTCGTGGACCCGCTCGGGGTGGTGCAGCTCGCGCGCCCACTTGGCGAGCCCGCCGAAGGTCTCGGCCAGCTCCACTTCCTGGAACGCCTCGCGGCCCCGGAACTGCCTCGCGACCTGGCCGGAGACGACGATCATCGGCGTCGAGTCCTGCCGCGCGGTGTGGATGCCGATCGCGAGGTTGGCGGTGCCCACCGCGCGGGTCCCCATGCAGAGCGCCGGCCGCCCGGTGAGCTTGCCGGTCGCCTCGGCCATGAAGGAGGCGCCGCCCTCGTGGCGCGTGGCGATCACCCGGACCCTCGCCTCGACCAGGGCGTCGAGCAGCGGGAGGAACGATTCGCCGGGAACGGTGAACGCGCGCTCGACCCCGGCCTCCACGAAGGCCGCCGCCATCACCTGTGCCACGGTCCGGGCCGGCCCGCCCTGGGCGTTCGTGATCGCTACGCCTCGAAGCGGCGGAAGACAGCCACGGCGTTCTGGCCGCCGAAGCCGAAGCCATTGATCATCGCCGTGTCGACCTTCGCCTTGCGAGCCACGTTCGGGACGTAATCCAGGTCGCATTCCGGCAGGTCGGGGTTGTCCAGGTTGATCGTCGGGGGGATGACTCCCTCGCGGATGGCGCCGATGGCGGCGAAGGCACCGACCACCCCCGCCGCACCGAGCAGGTGGCCGACCATCGACTTCGGCGAGCTGATGGCCACCCGGTAAGCATGGTCCCCGAAGGCGCGCTTGATGGCGCGCGTCTCGGTGAGGTCGTTGAGCGGCGTGGAGGTGCCGTGGGCGGCGATGTAGTCGACCTCGTCGGGCGCGATGCCCGCATCCTGCATCGCCACCGTCATGGCGCGTGACGCGCCGCGGCCGGTCGGTTCCGGGGCCGAGATGTGGAATGCATCGGCGGTCAGCGAGGCGCCGATCAGCTCGGCCTGGATGGTCGCGCCGCGTGCCAGTGCGTGCTCGGCACTCTCCACGACCACGACGCCGGCTCCCTCCCCGTAGAGGAAGCCGTCACGGTCTCGGTCGAACGGGCGCGACGCCCTCTCCGGGTCGTCGTTGCGCTTGGAGAGTGCGCCCATGTTGCCGAGGGCCGCGAAGGCGACCGGTAGGAGTGGCGCCTCCGTCCCACCGGCGAGCACCACGTCCACCTCGCCCCGCTGGATCATCCGAAGCGCGTCCAGAAAGGCGATGACCGAGCTCGCGCAGGCGGCGACCTGGGTGATGACCGGCCCGGTGAGGCCGTGCTCCATGGAGACCTGGCAGGCGGCCATCGATCCCGACAGGGCGGGGATGGCGAAGGGGCTGACCTGGCCGGGGCCGCGGGATTCGAGCACGTGGGTCCCGTCGACCACCGCCTCCTGCCCGCCGCCGCCGGTGT
>JACDBP010000195.1 GCA_013694835.1 Chloroflexota bacterium | reverse complement strand
ACCGGGGGAGGCGACGTGCCCTGTTTGCGCTAGCCCTCCTTACTTTCCTGACCTGCTTCTTGACGGGATTCCAGGGCAAATCGGCGCACGCCCAGAACGACGACGGCGGTGGCGTCAAGGGCACGCTCCAGTACACGGCGGATGATCCGGACCAAGAGGGCAAAGTGCCGATCGAGGGCGGCGAGATCGTCGTGTTCGCGGCCACCCTCAGCGAGGACGGCCAGGAGGTCGTCGAACTCGGCGACGAGGTCGGCCGGGTGACGTCCGGCGCGGACGGCACGTTCTTCCTCGCGCTGGCGACGCCAGGGGAGTACGTCGCCCGCCTCACGATCGAGTCGCTCCCGGACGGTGTGCAACTCGTCAGGGAGGGCGGGGACGAGTTCCTCCTCCAACTTCGCCCTAACCAGCAGCGTCCGCTGTTGTTCAACCTGGCGGAGGAGGAGTCGGCAGCCGCCGCGCAGGTGCGCACGATCGCCCCGCTGTGGGAACGGGCGGCGCGCCTCACCTACGAAGGGATCAAGTTCGGCCTCATCATCGGTCTGTGCGCCGTCGGGCTCTCGTTGATCTACGGAACGACCGGCCTGGTGAACTTCTCGCACGCCGAAATGATTACCCTCGGCGCCGTTCTCGCGTGGTGGCTCAACCAGACCGTGGGCATCCACCTGCTCGTGGCCGCGCCGCTGGCCGTGGGCCTTGGCGCGGTAACCGGCGCCAGCCTCGACCTCGGGCTTTGGCGACCGCTGCGGAAACGCGGCACCGGGCTCGTCGCCATGATGATCGTCTCGATCGGCTTGGCGATCATGCTGCGCTACATCATCTTGTACTTCTTCAGCGGATTCAGCCGCCCATACGCCCAATACTCGGTCGAACGGAGCCGGATGTTCTCGCTCGGTCCGGTCGACGTCACGAAGAAAGAGTTCGTGATCATCGCGATCAGCGCCACGGTGCTCCTCGGCGTGTCGGCGCTGATCCGGTACACGAAGCTGGGCAAGGCGATGCGCGCGGTCTCCGACAACCCGGACCTCGCCGCATCGACGGGCATCGACGTCGATCGAGTGATCACCGTCGTCTGGATGATGGCCGGGGCGCTCGTCGCCCTCGGGGCGATCTTCCAGGGCCTGTTGCAGCAGGTCACCTGGGACATGGGCAATCAGCTGCTTCTCCTCATCTTCGCGGCAGTCACGCTCGGCGGGCTGGGAACGACGTACGGCGCGATGATCGGCAGCATCGTCATCGGCGTGCTGATCTATCTCAGCCCCGTGTACGTACCGCCGGGCTGGAGCGACCCGCTCATCCCGCCCGAGATGAAGAACGTCGGCGCGCTGATCGTGATGGTCCTGCTGCTGATGGTGCGCCCGCAGGGCCTGTTCGGTCGCAGGGAACGGATCGGCTGACCGATGGATTGGTGGGCAATCATCTCCAACGCTCTACGGACCGGGATCGGCTCGACCGTCATCATCTTCGCGTTGGCCGCGATCGGACTGAACCTGCACTTCGGCTACACGGGGCTGCTCAACTTCGGACAGGTCGGCTTCATGGCGGCGGGTGCGTACGGGGTCGGGATCATGACGCGGACGTATCACCATCCGCTCTGGGCCGGAGTGCTGGTCGGATTCGGCGCGGGACTCGTGCTCGCACTCCTGCTTGGCCTCCCCACCCTCCGGTTGCGCGCCGACTATCTCGCGATCGTGACGATCGCGGCGGGCGAGATCCTCCGGCTTGTCGTTCGCGCCGCGCGACTCCAGGAGTACACCGGAGGATCGAGCGGGCTGAACGGGGTCGCCGACGAGTTCCAGGACAAGTGGAACTTCATATGGACGCCTGAGGCACGCTACGGCGAGCGGATCTTCGGTGGACGGCTGAACTTCCGGTTCACCGGCGGCGAGCTGTGGGAGATGCTTGTCGGATGGAGCCTTGTGCTCGTTTGCCTGCTCGTGATGTGGCTGCTGATATCCAGCCCGTGGGGTCGCGTGCTGCGCTCGATCCGCGAGGACGAGGACGCCGCCCGATCGCTCGGCAAGAACGTGTTCCGGTTCAAGATGCAGTCGCTGGTCCTCGGCGGACTCTTCGGAACGCTCGCCGGCATCTTCTGGGCCTTGCAACAGAACTCGGTCCAGCCGGACAACTACGTGACACCGCAGACGTTCTTCGCGCTCACCGCGGCGATCATCGGGGGCCTCGGCCGGATCTGGGGGCCGGTCGTCGGGGCGATGATCTTCTGGATGCTCCTGTCGTTGACAGAAAACATTCTGCGACAGGCGCAGCGGCAGGACTATCTCCCAGAGAGTCTGATCGACGGTGTCCAAGTCGGCCAGGTGAGATTCATCCTGACGGGCCTCGGGCTGATGCTGCTGATGGTCTTCCGGCCCCAGGGCATCTTCGGCGACAAGAGAGAGATCGCGATCGATGTCCGCAAGTAACGAGATCGTGTTCGGCCAGACCGCGGGTCTCGGCGGTGCCGGTTCCCTGGGCGAAACCGAGTGGCCCAACCCGGCCCACAGGATGTTCGACACGGTCGATCCCGTGCCGGGCGCGAGCAAGCCCGACCCCATCCTGGTCGCCAGCGATGTGAGCCGTTCGTTCGGAGGCATCCGCGCGGTGTCGGTCGAGCGGCTCGAGGTGCAGCGCGGCGCGATCACCGCATTGATCGGGCCGAACGGGGCCGGCAAAACGACGTTCTTCAACCTGCTCACTGGATTCGACAAACCCGACAGCGGCAACGTGCTGTTCGACGGTGAGACCGCCAGCGGCCAAGCGTCGTACAAGTTGGCGAGCAAGGGAATGGTGCGCACGTTCCAGCTCACCAAGGTGCTCGCCCGCATGACCGTGCTCGACAACATGATGTTGGCCGGTCAGCAACAGAGCGGCGAATCCATGTTTCGCGGGTTCATCCGGATGTGGGGCGGACAGGAGGCCAGCGTCCGTGAGAAGGCGCTGGAGATCCTCGGCCAGTTCAACATGACGCACATGAGCGGCGAGTTCGCGGGTTCGTTGTCCGGTGGCCAGCGCAAGCTACTGGAGATGGCGCGGGCGATGATGGCCGAACCCCGGCTGATCATGCTCGACGAGCCGATGGCCGGCGTGAACCCGGCGCTCACGCAGAGTCTGCTCGGGCACGTGAAGCGATTGCGTTCCGAGGGGATCAGCGTCGTGTTCGTCGAGCACGACATGGACGTCGTGCGTGACATCAGCGACTGGGTCGTCGTGATGGCCGAGGGCGAGATCATCGCCGAGGGAACGTCCGACATGATCGGCTCGAACCAGGCGGTGATCGACGCCTATCTCGGCTCGTCGCACGCCTCGCTCACCGAGCAGATCCTGACCGGCCACATCCCCGACGTCGAGGAGGTCGAAGCCGGACTCGCGGAGACGGCCGAGCTCGAGGTGGCGGAGATCGCCGCCCTCGAGGCCCAGACCGGGCCGATCGAGCAAATCGGAGAGCCCAGCGATGACTGACGACGTACCCGCCCTCGAACCAGGCGGCCCGTCACTGCTCGTCCACGTCGATAATGTCGTCGCCGGTTACGTCCCGGAGGTCAACATTCTCAACGGCTGCAGCCTCGAGTTGGCCCCCGGTGAGCTGATCGGCATCATCGGCCCCAACGGCGCCGGCAAGTCCACCATGTTGAAAGCGTTGTTCGGCTTGATTGCCGTGCGCGAGGGCACCGTCATGTACCGGGGGGAGGACGTCACGGGGCAGAAGGCGAACACCCTTGTCGCCAAGGGCATTGGCTACGTCCCGCAGATCAACAACGTGTTCCCGTCGTTGTCGGTGCGGGAGAACCTCGAGATGGGTGGCTACCTGCGCAAGGGCGATCTGAGCCAGCGGGTGAACTTCGTGATCGAGATGTTCCCGCGACTCGGCGAGCGGCTCGACCAGCGGGCCGGGTCGCTCTCTGGCGGCGAGCGCCAGATGCTCGCGATGGGGCGCGCCCTGATGATGGAACCGAGTGTACTGCTCCTCGACGAGCCG
>JACDBP010000187.1 GCA_013694835.1 Chloroflexota bacterium | reverse complement strand
GACCCTGGACATGCTCGACGATGTGCTCAGTCATCCCGAATGGGACGAGACATGGGTGCACACTCGCGGTTCGGTCATCCAACGGGTCTTTAGCCACGACGTCTACCACTGCGCCGAGCTCAACGAGGCGCTTGGGATTGCGGGGCTCCCGCAGATCGACCTCTGGGACTGAAGACCTCAGCGACTCGTTGTCATTGAGTCTCAGCGCTCGGCGGAACGGACGCGCACCCGCGAGGACCGCGTCGAATCAGCTATGAGAGAACGGCAGTGGCTTCGATCTCGATCTTGTACCGCCGATCGGTCAGGGTGCTGGCCAGCACGCCCATCTGGCGCTTCATTTAAGTTGCCACTTAGCTTAGCGAAGTCTTCGCTTAGACTTGGGGGCGTGGAGGCAGCGCTGAGAGCTATCGCAGAACCGCGCCGGCGGCGCATCCTCGTGCTGGTCCGCGAGGGCGAGATGTCGGCTGGCGAGATCGCTCGGCAGTTCGACGTGTCGTGGCCGGCGGTGTCGCAACACCTCGCCGTGCTGAAGGAGGCCGGCCTGGTGAGCGAGCGGCGGGCGGGAACACGGCGCCTCTACCGAGCCCGGCGGGAAGGCCTGACGGAGCTGAGGTCGTTCCTCGAGGGCTTCTGGGACGAGCGCCTCGGAAAGTTGAAACGCGAGGCGGAGATCGAGGAGGCGACAAGGCGTGGACACGACCGCTGACGACATCGTCGTCGTGCGCGAGGTGGCTATCGCTGCTCGGCCGGAGACGGTCTGGGAGTTCCTCGTCGATCCCGAGAAGGTGATGCGCTGGATGGGCGTCGCCGTGGACTTCCACCCTCGGCCAGGTGGCGGCTACAGCATCGAGGTCATTCCCGGCAACATCGCCCGGGGCGAGTTCGTCGAGGTCGACCCACCAAGACGGCTCGTTTACACGTGGGGCTGGGATCCTGGCGACACGAGCCTGATTCCTCCCGGATCGACCGCCGTCGAGTTCGAGCTCCGCCCCGATCGGGGCGGAACGCTGTTGCGCCTCACGCACCGCCGGCTTCCCGACCCCGCCTCGGCGGCCTCGCATGCGGAAGGCTGGGCGCACTACCTCGCGCGACTTGCCGTGGTCGCGAAAGGTGCCGAGCCCGGCCCCGATCCCTGGATCAGAGGGCGGTCCTGATGAGCGTCGAGGCACGTTTCGCGTCGGTGGCGGCGGACCTGGTCGCCCGGGACGAGGCCATCGAGCAGGGCCGGATGTTGCACGCGCCGGGCCTGAGGACGTCCGGCAAGTTCTTCGCATTCGCCACGCCGGACGACATCGTCGTCAAGCTCCCTGCCGTCCGGGTGCAGGAGCTCATCGCCTCGGGGGCCGGGCGACCCTGTGCGATCCGGAAGGGAGCGCCGATGCGCGAGTGGGTCCGCCTCACACCCGACAGTGACCAGGCCTGCGCCGCCTACCTGATCGAAGGCCGCGAATTCGTCGCTCGCCAGCAGAGGAGATAAGGACCGTGCCGAATACCGCCGTCACCTCAAGCCCCGGCTTCATCTCGATCGCCGTGAGCGACGCCAGACGATCCGCGGCGTTCTACGAGAGGTACCTTGGGGCTGTCCGCGACACCTTCGACTTCGGACCAGATGCGGCCGCGTTCGTCGGCTGGCCAGCATTCGCGGTGAACGCCGCCCGAGGTCAAGCCGGCCCCTCGCCCGCGACCAGCCCGATCCAGCTGTGGTGGAGGGCGAGCGACGCCCAAGCGCTCTACGAAAGGGTCAGCGCGGAGGGCGTCGCGATCTTGCAGGAGCCGTTCGACGGACCTTTCGGTAGGACGTTCGTGCTGGCCGACCCGGACGGTCACCGGGTGACCATCTACGAGAAGGACCAGCCTCTGTTCTGGCCGCCGCGCAGGCCCTGAGGCGGCGCCGGCTGGCACCCGACCGGTGTCCCGATGTTCAGCGAGCCGCTGCGGGATGCGGAGGGCGGCTGGTCCCCTGTTCAGGCCGCCAGCCGCTTGTAACGGATGCGATGCGGCTGATCTGCGGCCGCTCCGAGCTCCCTCCGGCGGAAGGCTTCGTAGTCGCTGAGGTTGCCTTCGAACCAGCGGGCCTGGCTCTCCCCTTCGAACGCGAGGATGTGTGTCGCGATCCGGTCGAGGAACCAGCGGTCGTGGCTGATCACGACGACACAGCCCGGGAAGCTCTCGAGGCCGGCCTCGAGGGCACGCAGCGTGTCGACGTCGAGGTCGTTCGTGGGCTCGTCCAGCAGCAGCACGTTGCCGCCTGACTGGAGCAGCTTGGCGAGGAGCACGCGGTTGCGCTCCCCTCCCGAGAGCGCGCCCACGAGCTTCTGCTGGTCCGTGCCGCGGAAGATGAAGCTCGAGACATATGCGCGAGCGGGAAGCTCGCGCTGGCCGACCTTGATGATCTCGGCGCCCCGCGTGATCTCCTGGTAGACGGTTCGGTCCCCCTGGAGG
>JACDBP010000164.1 GCA_013694835.1 Chloroflexota bacterium | reverse complement strand
TCGCCATCCTCCTCCGCGAGGCGGCACGGATGGGCGTCAGCGGCAGCGGTGTCAGCGGCTCCGGCACCGATGTCCTGGCTGGCGCGGAGCCCGGGGTCGATGTGCCTGCCGACCGGCTCCATCCGATCCCGGTGAGCGAGGCGATCGGCCGGTCGCTCGGACCGGAGTTCGCGGCCGAGCGCTATGCCGCCGAGGTCCGAGCGCTCGTCCCCGCCAACGAGGAGCAGACGCCGGTCTTCGACGTGGTGCTGCTCGGGCTGGGCAGCGATGGCCATATCCTGTCCGTCTTTCCCGGCAGTTCGGCCCTGGGTGACGAGGCGCCCCTGGTGATGGCGATCCCGGCGCCAACGCATATCGCGCCCCACCTGCCCAGGATCACGCTCAATCCGCGCATCGTGCCCGCAGCCCGGCTGACGCTGGTGATGGTCCCTGGCGACGCGAAGGCCGGGATCCTGGCCGAGGTGCTGGGCGGCGAGCGCGACCCGTACCGCTGGCCCGGGGAGGTCGCCCGCTGCACGACGGCTGTGTGGCTGGCCGACCGCGCGTCGGCGGCGAACCTGCCAGGACCCGGAACCGGGCCTGGCGCATAACCTGGCAGCCCTCGGCGTTGGTGGATCATCGCAAGCTCGTCCGTGACCTGATCCCGGCGCGATCGAGCGGCGCATCTTCCTGATCGACGCGGGATAGCCAGGCCGCACTCGTCCCTCGCCCTGCGGGCTCGGCTGTTTGACAGATGCCCGCGAGGCGGGCCGCAACCGAGCCGACGCTGGCGAGGGCGTGATCTTCCACCAGGCGCGGCCCCGTGATGAGATATCCGTCCGGACCCGGGTGCGGCGCGCCGCCGTCATCGGCAACACGGGCGCCGGCAACACAGCCTTCTCCGCATGCCTCGCCGCGATCTGGCCGTACGCCGGCTGAAGGTGGGGCCTGTTGCCCATCTCGCGGCTGACCGACGACCACCTTCGCCAGTCGACTAAGGGCATACCGGGCGGAGGTCAGGCCCCGATCGGACTGGCGGTGGCGCGTCGCCGCGCCGTGGCGCCGAGACCGGTCCGCGCCATGGCGCTCAGGGCCAGACGATCGTCGCCACGACCCGGACACCCTCGACGGTTGTCGCTTGCGTGCCGCTGAGCTCCAGCCGGTAGTCCCTGCCGACCTCGACCTGTCCGTTGGTGTCCAGCGATGTTCCGCTGGCGGATTCGTCGAGCACGTCAGTACCGAGCTCGAGATCGCGCACGGTGAGCTGATAGTCGCTCGCGGCCCCGCCGTCGGCGTCGAAGGTCCCGCTGACGAGCAGCGGTCCGTCGATGCGCGGCGTGAACCGCATCACGAGACCGTTGCGGGTCGGGTCCTCCGTCCCTTGGAAGCGGAAACCGGTGGCAACGACGCGGGCCTCGCGGCCGCGGTAGGCAACGGTCACATCGGTGGTCGGGCCTCGACCTGCGGTCCTGCCGCTCACCTCGGCCGTCCACTGCAGCCGCGCCCCGCTGATCGACGTGCTCCGCACGAAACCGTTGCGGCCCTCGAAACAGAGAGGCGTCGTCACGACCTGGTCGGGACGGCCCCGGTACAGGCAGACGCGGGCGCTGCCTCCGACCGTGCCGGAGATCGCGACGCGCACGTCGCCGCGGGCATCGGTGAAGAAGGAGAAGGCGCGAGGTCGTGCATCGGCGGCATCGGGATCGTCGAGCCCGACATTCTCGAACGTATACCCGAGGTCGCCGATGTCCCCTCGCGGGGTCGGCTCGAGCGAGACGGACGCGCTCGGCTCCTCGCTCGACGAAGGCTCGCCGCTTGGCGAAGGCTCGCCGCTCGGCGAAGGCTCGCCGCTCGGCGACGGCTCGCCCGGCGAGTCGGTGCCGGCTGCGGAAGCGCCGGGTGACACGCCCGACGGCGATGTCGAAGCAGATCCGGTGGGACGTGGCGACGGACCGGCGGTGGGCCGCGGCGTTGCCGTCGCCCGTGGCCGGTTCGCCGTTTGCTGGACGAACACCAAGAAGGCCACGGCACCCACCGCCACGAGCACGATCGCCAGCGTGACGGCGAGCAGCTGCCAGAGACGCTGGGTCATCGCCTGACGATACACGGGCGCGCCTGTCCGGCCGATGCACCCGGCGGGCTCGCCGAACGGGCTGCACGGAGGCGCGCGGCGGACTACAGTGGCCAGCAGGAGGTGGCTGGATGCTGGCTCGTCTGTTCACGCGGCTCGTCGACATCAACGGCCCCTGGGCGCGGCCGCTCGGCAACCTCAACGTGCGGCTGCTCCGAGCCCTCTTTCGGCCACTCTGGCCGCTCAAGGACTTCCTCAACGGCAAGTGGTTGGGCCACTCCCTTCACGGTGCCCTTACCGACTTCGCCATCGGGGCGCTGCTTTCGGTCTCTGTGCTGGACGTGCTCGGGTACGGTCGCGCCTCGGACGCGCTTCTCGGCGTGTCGATCCTGGTGATGGTCGGCGCGTCGATCGCGGGGCTCGCCGACTACAGCGACACCGACGGGCTGCCGCGCACGCGCGCTACGGTCCACGCGACGGTGATGACCAGCGCGCTCGTGGTGTACATCGTTTCGTGGGTCATCCGCTCGGGTGGCCCGGCCGATCGGACCCTGCCGATCGTGCTGGCGCTCGTCGGGGCGGTGCTCGTCTCGGTCGGAGCGTGGATCGGCGGTGACGTCGTGTACGCGCTCGGCAACATGATCGACCGGCATGCCTGGCGCTTCTGGGCGAAGCCGAAGTGGCAGGCGCTCGATGTCGCCGAGATCCCGGAAGGCACGCTCGTCAAGGCGAAGGCCGGCACGCAGTCACTCGTGCTCGTCCGCAACGGCAACGAGGTCATGGCGATCCATGACGTGTGTGCGCACGCCGGCGGCATCCTCAGCGATGGCAGCCTGGAGGCCGGCGGCCGCGAGGTGGAATGCCCGCTCCACGGCTCCCGCTACGAGCTGGCCACGGGCTACAAGCGTCGTGGGCCCACCACCTTCGATCAGCCGCGTTACGAGGTGCGGCGAAGCCAGGCGGGCGGCTGGGAGGCGCTCCGGATCGCGACCCACGACTGAGGCGACTCGGTCGCGTCTCACAACGCGATCAGCACAACCCCGACCAACGCCAGGACGACCGCCAGCAGATGGCCCCGGCCCAGGCGCTCATGCAGCACCGTCCACGCGAGCAGGACCGTCGCCACCGGGTACATCGACGACAGGACTGCCGCGAGGCTGAGCGGGCCGGAGGCGATGGCGACATTAAAGAAGATGATGCCGCCCGCGTCCCCGAGGGCGGCGATCAGGAGGAACGGCACGACCGGTAGCGGTGCTCGCGGTATGGTCCGTACGAAGAGGAGCGCCGCCAGGACCAGCACCGATCCGATGGTGCGAGCCGCCACGATCGGCCACCACAGGTCGCCGCCGGCGAGCTCCGCGTTGTCCATGGCAAGGAAGAACCCGGCAAAGCCGAGCCCCGCCATGACGGAAAGCCCGAGCACCGGGCGACTCCCAGCGCGCTGACGCCGTCCATCCCCGGCAGGCCTCGACTCCCCTGCCGCGTCAGACCCCAGTGGCCGCGAGATGATCGTGACGGCGACGAGCGCCAGGATCATCCCGCCCAGCTGCGCCTGGGTGAGCGCCTCGCCGCGGACCATGCCCACGATCGCCGGCACGGACGCCGAGACGAGCGCCGTGATCGGCGTCACGAGGCTGATCATGCCCCGGACCATCGCGCTGAAGAAGAGCGCCAGGCCG
>JACDBP010000122.1 GCA_013694835.1 Chloroflexota bacterium | reverse complement strand
ATCCGGCCCCAGGCCGAGGCAAAGTCCCGGCGCAGCGTGTCGGCGGTGCTCAGATCGGCTGCGATCACGAGTGGGTGCCTCCCTGATACTCGATACGTGACAGTATCCAGTATATCGCGGCGGCGTGAAACCGCGATTCGGGGGCGGCAGCGCAGCGGGACGGCCACGCCACGGCGGCCGCGCCGCGCCTCACGCTTCTAAGCGATCAGATCCAGGGCGTGTACGGCACCCCGGAAGCATTCGAGGCCGACTCCGTGGGGTACGTCGCCGCAGGCGCCGCGGCAGTCACCATGGCGGTCGTGCCGGCGGATCGGGCCGAGTTCCTGGCGCTGCTGCGCGAGGGCGATGTGCCCCTGCCGCTGATCGACCTCGAGCGCGCGGCGCTGACTCGCGTCCTCCACCCGGACATGGCCGGCGCCCAGGAGCTGTTCGTCGTCGCACCCGACGGGAACGGCCTGTGGCGACTCTGGCGGGTCGGCTGACCGACGCCCGTTGCGCGGGTCAGATCCTGACGAGCTGCAGCCCCTCGAAAACGAGCCACAGGGCGAGCAGGATCGCCAGGAGGAGCGCCGCGACGCGGGCGATGTGGCGCAGATCCTGGGCGACGTAGACGTACTCGGTCGCCGCCTTGGCGGCCAGCAGGCCGGTCGGCTTGGCACGTGAACGCGCGGGTGTGGACCTTGCGACGCCACGCAGCTCCCGTGCAGCCTCCATGGGCTGACCCTCGACCAGATCGTCCGCGATGTCCTCGGCCGCCTCGAGCTGACTCGGCGGCCGGCTCGACGCCTTCGCGCCCGCGGACCGATCCTGTTGCGAGGAACGACTGTTGGCGGGCCGGCTGCCCGCCCGCTTCTGGCCGCCGCGGTTCGGTGACCCGCGGGATCGCTTGCTCACGTCATGGCCTCGCGGTACGAGAGGAGTCGAGTGGGACGAACGGCGTCCGCGGTGACCCGGGTCGGCGCTCGGTGGCGAAGGATAGCATTCGGACCCGCGCTTGCCGCCCCGGCACGCCCCCCGGTGAGCCTGTCAGCCGGAGCGAGCCGTGCGAGAATCGGGTCGCGTCGCGTCACCGTCGCAACCCTCCGAGAGGAGCCCACCTGCCATGCCCGACCTGACCGTGGCCCTCCCCGCGCTGACCGTGGCCTCGCTCCTCGTCGCCCTCGTGAGCCTTTTCTCGACCATCGTGCTGTGGCGTCGGGTGCGGGGTTCCACGTCGCGCCGGGGCGCCATGATCAGCGGCCCCCCCGGCTCGGTGGAGGACGCGGTGCGGATCCAGGCAGAGCGTGTGGATGGCCTCGTTCGGCAGCAGGAGATCCTGGCGTCTCGGATCGGCGCCATCGACGAGCGCGGTCGAAGAGCGGTCCAACGAGTCGGGCTGGTGCGCTACAACCCGTTCGAGGACACCGGCTCGAACCAGAGCTTCGCGCTGGCGCTGCTTGATGAGGACGCCGACGGCATCGTCGTGTCGAGCCTTCACTCCCGGCAATCGACCCGGATCTATGTGAAGCCGGTAGCTGCCGGCCGATCGGATGGCGGCCTGTCCGACGAGGAGACCGAGGCGCTGGCGATCGCCCAACAACGTCGTGCGGGTCGCGCTACCGGCTGATGATCTCGCGTGCCACGCTAGCTGGCACGGAGGGGGCGCAGGCTGCCCACGTGATCGCCACCCCGGAGCTCCTCCGACCCATCCCGCGACCCGCGGTCCCGGTGTCGGCCCCCGTCTCGTTGCAGAGCGTGCGCCGCCTGCTGCGCGGCCTGGACCGCGAACAGCGTCGTGCGGTCACGCACCGTGATGGACCGCTGCTGGTAGTCGCCGGGCCGGGCACCGGCAAGACGCAGGTGATCACACGCCGGATCGCCTGGCTCATCGCCACCAAGCGAGCGAGGCCGGAAGAGATCCTGGCACTGACCTTTACCGACAAGGCCGCCCGCGAGATGCAGGGGCGCGTGGACGAGCTGGTGCCGTACGGGCAGGCAGACGCGGCGATCCACACCTTCCACGCGCTGGGGGACGCACTCATCCGCGAGCACGCCCTGGAGCTCGGCCTGGTCTCGGACCTGCGCCTCCTGACTCGCGCGGAGAGCGTCATCTTCCTCCGCGAGCGGCTGTTCCAGCTCGGCCTGGACCGATATCGGCCGCTGGCCGATCCGACCCGCTTCCTCGGCGCGCTCGTGTCGCTGATGAGCCGCGCCAAGGACGAGGACGTCTCGCCGGAGGCCTACCTGCGCTACGCCGCTGACCTGGCGACCGGCGCGGAGGCGGCCGGAGGCTCGGGCCAGGACGCGCTCGCAGCGGCACGCGAGGAGGCCGCATCCCAGCTCGAGATCGCCCATGCCTACGAGCGCGCGAGCGAGCTGATGGTCCAGGCTGGCTGCATCGACTTCGGGGACCAGGTCGCCGTCGCGCTCCGGCTGCTGCGCGAAC
>JACDBP010000118.1 GCA_013694835.1 Chloroflexota bacterium | reverse complement strand
CGCCGGGCTCGCATCGGCCCTGCCCGGAACGCCGACGGACAGCGGATCGAGCCAGCCGTGGAAGTGGCCCTGGAACTTGATGACCCGGTTCCTGCCCGTCGCGGCGCGCGCGATGCGCATGGCGGCGTGGACCGCCTCGCTGCCGGTGCTGGAGAAGACGCAGCGCTCGGCGCACGGCACCATGCGGCAGATCGTCTCTGCCAGCTCCGCCTCCGCGGCGTGGCTCGCGCCGTAGCCGATGCCGAGCTGCAGCTGGCGCCGAACGGCTTCGGTCACCGAGGTCGGCGAGTGCCCCAGGAGCATCGGCCCGAAGGCGAGGGCGAAGTCGACGTACTCGTTGCCGTCGACGTCCCACAGGCGCGACCCGGCGCCGCGCGCGAAGCTGATCGGTACGGGCAGCTGCGGGGCGCGGAACGCTGTCGCGACGCCGCCGGCAAGCGAGCGCGCGGATCGCTGGTGCTGCGCCCGGGACCGTTGGTACCGATCCGCCATCGTCCGGCTCAGCCGACCGCCGTGGGGTCGTAATACGCGCGGACCCACTCGAACCGATCCTCGCGCACGCGCACGACGTTGACGCCGCGGAAGGCGTGGCGAACGCCCTCCTGATCGACGAGCACTGCCTCCCACTCGAGGGCCGCCTCGTCGCCGTCGCGGACCTCGTGGACGATGTCCACTTCCAGCCCGGGATAGTCCCGCATCTCATCGCGGTAGAAGTCCGCGATGCCGGTCCGACCGATGAACGGTGGGCCTGATGGCGGATGGACGATCGCATCCTCGTGGTAGTGGTCGAGCACGGCATCCAGGTCTCGCCGGCACTCGGCAGCCCAGTAGGACTCCGCGACCTCTCGGGGGGTCTTCACGCTGGATGTCTCCCATCCGTCTCGTGGGCACCGACAGCAGAATGTCATTCTGTCAGAACGGCCGCCGCGAGTGTGGTTGAAGGGGCGGGTCGTTCTGTAGAATGGAACCGCATTCCGCAAGGAGACGCCCGCATGACCACCGAGATCTCGACGCCAACGCTCGAGGAACGCCTGGACCGCTTCTACGCTGAGCTCGAGGGCAACGACCTCGTCCCGCTCTGGCAGGTCTCGGGTCAGCTCATGCGTTCGGCACCCGTGCCGTCGACCATCCCCTATCTGTGGCGCTGGTCGACCCTTCGGCGGCTGGCCGAGATGGCGGGGGAGCTGATCACCATCGAGCGGGGCGGTGACCGTCGCGTGCTGTCCCTGGCGAATCCAGGGCTTCAGGGTGCGCCGTTCGCGTCCTCGACGCTGTGGGGGGCGGTCCAGTACCTGGGCCCGCGCGAGTCCGCTCCCGGGCATCGCCACACGCCGGCGGCGATCCGGTTCGTGATGGAGGGCGAAGGGGTCTGGACGACGGTCAACGGCGATGCATGCGACATGCGGGCCGGCGATCTGGTCCTCACCCCCAGCTGGTGCTGGCACGATCACAACAACGCGAGCGACCAGCCGATGATCTGGTTCGATGGCCTCGACCTGCCGACGGTCAACGCCCTGGACGCCGTCTTCTTCCAACCGTACGAGCCGGACGAGCTGCAACCGGTGCTCGGTCACGGGATCTCGGAGCGGATCTGGGGCGGCCGCGCACTCGTGCCGGCCGGCATGGACCCCACGGTGAACGGCCATGCCTCGCCGCTGCTGGTCTACCGCTGGGCCGACACTGATGCTGCGCTCGATGCTCTGCTCGCCGAGCGCCCAGGCCCCCTCGTAACGATCAGCTACACGCACCCGGTGAACGGCGGCCCCGCACTCCCGACGATGGCTTGCGAGATGCATCGCCTCGTTCCCGGCCGCCGCAGCCGGCCGTATCGCAAGGTCGGCAGCTCCGTCTACGTCGTGTTCCGGGGTGCCGGATCGTCGATCATCGACGGTCAGCGGTTCGACTGGAGCCAGGGCGACATGTTCGTCGTGCCGTCGTGGTCGACCCTGGAGCACGAAGCGATCGAGCGCTCCGACCTGTTCGCGATCAGCGACCGGCCGATCCTGGAAGCGCTCCACCTGTTCCGTGACGAGCTCTTCGATCAGGCGCAGGTCGTCCACCGGGTCTTCTCGGCCAAGGGCGACGCCTGAGCGGCATCCACGGACCCGGCGGAGCCTGACGCGTGCGCCTGGTCACGCTGCGCGCCCAAGGGGGTACCCGGGCGGCCAGACTGGACGGCGACACGGTCACGGAGCTGCCGTTCGCCGATGTCGGCGAGCTGCTCCGGTCGGGCGGCGACTGGGCGACGCGGGCGAAAGCCACGGTCGGCGGCTTGGAGCGACGGCTCCACGACGTGGCGCTGGCGCCCGTGATCCCCTCGCCCGCCAAGATCATCTGCCTGGGCCTCAACTACGTCAGCCACATCGTCGAGATGGGCCGCGTGCTGCCCGAGCACCCGACGCTGTTCGCGAAGTACGCCGTCGCCTTGACCGGCCCGGCCGACCCGATCCCGCTGCCGCCGGAGTCGGTGGCCGTTGACTGGGAGGCCGAGCTCGCGATCGTCATCGGTGCTCGCGTCCGGCGGGTATCGCCCGAGGATGCCGGCCGCGCCATCGCCGGGTACACCGTCGCGAATGACACCTCGATGCGCGACTGGCAGAACCGGACGCTGCAGTGGCTCCAGGGCAAGTCGTTCGAAGCGTCGACGCCGCTGGGCCCCGCCCTCGTCACACCGGACGAGCTGCCGGGGGATCCGCTGGCGCCCGACCTCGAGATCCGGACCGAGGTCGACGGCGAGGTCATGCAGCTCGCCCGCACGGGCGACCTCCTGTTCGGTCCCGCTCGCTCGATCGCCTACATCAGCACGTTCATGACCCTCGAGCCCGGCGACGTGATCCTGACCGGTACGCCGGCCGGAGTGGGGGCTGGACGCGAGCCGCCGGTCTACCTGCGGCCGGGTCAGGTGGTCCGGGTGGCCATCGAAGGTCTCGGCGAGCTCGTCAATCGCTGCGAGGCCGAACGTTTGGGCGGATCCGTCTCGGGACTGCAGGGCGGCGCGTCGGGCACGCAGCCATGACGGATGGCGATCTTCATGATCCCATCGCGCGACTGGATGCAGCACGCAGGCGCATCCGGGCGCTCGGTCCCGCGGTGGTCAGAGGTGAACCGTGGCGGTTGAGCCCGGACATCGGTGTCGGGCCGGAGGCCACGTGGGGGCCGCCGGAGGTCCTCGCCCATGTCGCCGAGATGGTGCCGTTCTGGCAGGGCGAGCTGGAACGGGTCCTGGCCATCCCCGAGAGCGCTCCTTTGCCGCGGTTCGGGCGCACGGCAGAGGACCCGCTGCGGATCGGCGTCATCGCCCGCGACCGCAGCCTGCCGGCGCATGAGCTGCTCGCCCGCATCGAGGCGGGCCTCGACCGTCTCGTCCTTCGGCTGGGCCAGCTCACGCCGCGGGAAGGGGAGCGCCGGGCCGTGCACGCGACGCGTGGCGAGCGGTCCCTCCTCGAGTTCATCGACCGCTTCCTCGTGACACACCTGGAGGAGCACGCGCGCCAGCTCGACGACCTTCTGCGCCAGCCGGGTTGAGCACGGCATGACCACCGCCGGGCCTTCCGGCACCATCCGGCGGATCACCCGAGAGGAAGCCGCGGAACGGGGCCGGTCGATCACGGTCAGCGGCTACGACGTCGATCTCGACCTGACCGCGGGGCCGGATCGTTACGGCACGACGTCCACGGTCCGCTTCACCAGCCGCGTCGGCGCGAGCACCTTCATCGAGCTCGTGGCGCCGGCCGTCCGATCGATCGTCCTGAACGGACAGGCGCTGGACCCTGCGGTCGTGTTCGACGGCGAGCGGGTGACGCTCGCGGCGCTCGGTGTCGAGAACGAGCTCACGGTCGTCGCCTCGGGCGCCTACTCGAGGACCTCGGAGGGGCTGCACCGGTTCGTGGATCCGGCTGACGGCGAGGTCTACACCTACAGCCAGTCGTTCCTGTACGACGCGCATCGGCTCTTCGCCTGCTTCGACCAGCCCGATCTGAAGGCCGCGATCCAGCTGTCCGTGACGGCTCCGCCGGGCTGGACGGTCCTCGGCAACGCGCCCGGCAGGCAGGTGTCGCCGGGTCGCTGGGAGTTCGAGCGTAGCCGGCCCATCGCCACCTACGTGAGCGCCGTCGTGGCCGGTCCCTACCACTCCGTGCGTGCCCGGTTCGATGGCATCCCGCTTGGTGTCCACTGCCGTCGCTCACTTGCCCCGTACCTCGAGTCCGAGGACGTGCTCGAGGTGACCCGCCGCGCGTTCGACCACTACCACCGTCTCTTCGGGATCCGCTATCCCTTCGGCAAGTACGACCAGGTCTTCGCCCCCGAGTTCAACGGCGGCGCGATGGAGAACGCCGGATGCGTCACGTTCGCCGAGCGGTTCATCTTCCGCTCCCGGGTGACCGAAGCGATGCGCGAGCTCAGGGCGAAGGTCATCGCGCACGAGATGGCCCATATGTGGGTGGGCAACCTGGTGACGATGCGCTGGTGGGACGACCTGTGGCTCAACGAGTCGTTCGCGGATCACCTCGCCCATGACGCCGTGATCGAGGCCACCCGCTTCCGGGACGCCTGGGCGACGTTCTGCGCGCGCGGCAAGCAGCGCGGCTACGACCAGGACCAGGGGCCTACCACGCACCCCGTGGCGGGTCACGTGGCCGACTCGGCGGCCGCCCTGCAGGACTTCGATGGCATCTCGTACGTGAAAGGGGCGTCGGTCCTCAAGCAGCTCGCGGCGTGGGTCGGACCGGCCGTCTTCCAGGAGGCCCTCCGCGCCTACCTCGCGGATCACCAGTTCGGCACCGTCGGGATGGATGACCTGCTTCGCGCCCTGGAGCAGGCGAGCGGGCGAGACCTGGACGCGTGGGCCGCTGCGTGGCTGCAGACCGCGGGCGTCGATACCCTCCGAGCCGAGGTTTCCCTCGACCCGAACGGGCACTACGCGTCGGTGGTCGTTGTGCGGTCGGTTCCCGCGGGACGGCCCGTGCTGCGCCCCCACCGCCTCGCGCTCGGCGTCTACGACCGGGTGGGGGAGCGCCTCGTGCGACGGGTCCGCCTCGAGCTCGCCGTCGTGGGCTCGCGGACCGAGGTGGTCGACATGGTCGGCGCCGCCCAGGCCGACCTGATCTTGTTCAACGAGGACGACCTGAGCTGGACGAAGATCCGCTTCGACGGGCGTTCGATGCGGACGGTGCTCGACGGCGGGATCGGGCGGCTCGATGACGTCATGGCCCGGTCACTTGCATGGTCCGCCACGTGGCACATGACCCGCGACGGCGAGCTGCCGGCGGGGGAGTTCATCCGGCTCGTGCTGGAGGGCATGGCCACGGAGCCGGATGTCGGCCTGATCGAGCAGACCCTTTCGTGGGCTCGCTTCGCGATCGACGCCCTCGGTGCCCCTGACCTGCGTTCGCCTCGTCTCGCGGCGCTCTCGGCGGCCGCCCTCGGAGCAGTCCAGGCGCGGACGGACGACCTGGACCTCCAGCTTGTCGCCGCCCAGGCGTTGGTGGCTGCCGCGAGCAGCGAAGCCGAGCTGGAGGTATTGGAGGGGTGGCTCGAGGAACGGGGCATCCCCGGCGGGCTGGCGATCGATCATGACCTTCGCTGGCGCATCGTCAACCGGCTCGCCGTCACCGGCCGCATCGCGGACGATCGCATCGCGGGCGAGCTCGAGGCTGACCAGACGTTCGCGGCACGGACGCGGGCCACCGAAGCGCGGGCCAGCCTGCCGACCCCTTCGGCGAAGGCTGCCGCCTGGTCGGCCGTGATGGGCGACGACTCGCTCACCAACCACCTCGCCGAGGCGACGGCACGCGGCTTCTGGCATCACGAGCAACAGGAGCTGGGGCGGCCGTACGTGGAGCGCTACTTCGAGGTCGTGCCGTCGATCTGGCGATCTCGAACGCTCGAGATGGCGCTCATGCTCACGCGGTCGATGTATCCGGCCGTGATGATCGAGCAGGCCACGCTCGAGCGGACCGATGCCGTGTTGGCCGCGCCCGACCTGGACCCCGGCCTCCGGCGAGTGCTGGCAGAGCGGCGAGATGATGTCCGGCGAGCCCTTGCCTGCCGCCGGGTGGACATCCCCGCCTGAGCGGGCCGTTTCCGGCCGGATGTCAGTCGGTGTCGCGCGCCTGCGCCGAAACCTGGGCCTGGAGGGCCTCGTCGGGTACGTTCATCTCGGGGTGGTCATCGGTGAGGTGCTGGCGAAGGCCGCTGACCAGCTCTTCGTCGTCCGCTCCGCTGACGTCATGCCCGCACGCGCAGGTGATGATCCTGGTCATCGGGTTCCTCCCTACAGAATGAACTTCCACGGCCCAGAACATAGCGCCCGAAGGGCAGTGGGTCAACCGCTCGCGGGAGTCTTCAACCACGGCCACGGGATCACACTTCCAGGACGACCTTTCCCCGAACGTGGCCGGTCTCCACCTCGCGATGTGCAGCGGGACCGGACGTCAGCGGGAACGACTTCCAGATCGGGATCTGTAGGTGGCCGCTCGAGTACAGGTCGGCCAGCTCCAGGAGCCGCGAGGATGATCGAAGCGTGCCCATCACTCGCACGCCGAGCCTACCGGCGGACGCGCGATCGGTCGTCGTGCCGATCCGCGTGCGATCCGCGACGAGCCGCACCGAGACCTCGAGCGCCTCGCCACCGATGCCGAGCGACCGCTTTCCGCTCACGTCGCAGCACGCCGACGAGCTGACCGCCCCGAGCGGTCCCGAGCGGTTCGAGTTCGGTCTGGCGCTGCTGCTCGAGGGGCTGGCCGCACGCTCCTCTCGTGACTGGACGGCCCCGGCAGGCTGAGGTGCGGCGGTCGCCTGCGAGTCGTCAGTGCGGCTCGTGGGGTCCCGTCACGACCTGCAGGCCGGCAGCGACGTGACGAAGCTGCTCGTCGGTGAGGAGGCTCGTGAAATGCTCGCGGATGCCGCGCAGGTGAGTTCGTGCCGCGGCACGAACGCGTTTGCGGCCGGCGTCGGTCAGCGAGGCGTGCACGACGCGGTTGTCGGCGGAGCTGCGGTCACGGGCCACCAACCGCCGCTCCACCAGCCGATCCACGACCCGGGTGAGGCTGCTCGGTGAGAGCATCGCTCGCTGCGCGAGGTCCGTCATCCTGAGCCGGCGATCCGGCGCCCGGGCCAGTCGCAGCAGGACGTCGTAGTCACCCAGACCGATGTCGTGCTCGTCGCGCAGCTCGGCATCGAGGCGCCTGGTGATCGACTCGTGGGCGTGGAGGAGAGCCTGCCACGCCTCGAGTTCGAGGTCGCTCAGGTGGCTCACAGCCTGGCCGCCAGCCGGACCGCGAAGCCGATGAGCACCAAACCGGTGAGCCGGGTGAGCGCCGGGGCGATGCTGACCCAGCGCTGCGGGCGCAGCGTCCCGGCAACGACGGCGTAGATCGAGAACCAGGTCAGGACGATGGCAGCGAAGATGGTGCCGAGTCGCAACGCCTGGAGCGTGGTATCCCCGGTCGGGTCGATGAACTGCGGCAGCATGCTCGTGTAGAACACGGCCTGGCCGGGATGGAGCAGGTTGCTGATGAGCCCCATGCGGAAGGACCCGGTCCAGGGTCCGCGCGGCGGCCGGTGGCCGTCCGTCGCCGGGGTCACGGGAGCACCTGCCCTGACGAGCGCCCTGATGCCGATCCAGGCAAGGTATCCGGCGCCGAGCCAGCGGATGATCGCCAACAGGTCCGGCGATGCGCTGAGGATCGTTGCGAGACCGGCGGCTGCCGCC
>JACDBP010000109.1 GCA_013694835.1 Chloroflexota bacterium | reverse complement strand
GCCCCGACCCCGCACGCTCGTCGAGAAGATCTGGGACCAGCATCTGGTCGCCGAGGAGCCAGGTGCGCCGGCGGTCCTCTACGTCGATCTGCACCTGGTCCACGAGGTCACCAGCCCCCAGGCGTTCGCCGGCCTTCGCGAGCGCGCCCTGACCGTCCGGCGCCCCGACCGGACGGTCGCCACGGCGGATCATTCGACCCCGACCCACCCGCGAGAGCTGCCGATCCTCGATCAGCAAGCGGCCCTCCAGGTCGCCCAGCTGGGCCGCAACTGCGCCGACTTCGGCATCCCGTACCACGCGCTGGGTTCGGATACGCAGGGGATCGTCCACGTGATCGGTCCCGAGCTGGGCCTGTCGCAGCCAGGCATGACCATCGTCTGCGGCGACTCGCACACCGCGACCCACGGCGCCTTCGGCGCGCTCGCGTTCGGCATCGGTACCAGCGAGGTCGAGATGGTCCTCGCAACGCAGTGCCTGCTGCAGCGCCGACCGAAGACGATGGAGATCCGCGTGGAAGGGCGGCTCGGACCGGGCGTCTCGGCCAAGGACATCATCCTTGCCGTCATCGCCCGCATCGGCGTCGCGGGCGGTAACGGCCACGTCTTCGAGTACACCGGCGAGGCGATCCGCCACCTCTCGATGGAGGAGCGGATGACGGTCTGCAACATGTCCATCGAAGGGGGCGCTCGGGCGGGCCTGATCGCCCCCGACGAGACCACCTTCGAGTACCTCCGCGGCCGGCTCCACGCCCCACAGGGCCAGGCATGGGATGACGCGATCGAGGGCTGGCGCCGGCTGCCAGGCGACCCCGGTGCGAGCTACGACCGCTCGATCGTCTTCGACGGCGCCGAGCTCCAGCCGATGATCACCTACGGCACCAACCCCGGCATGGGCATGCCGATCACGGGCAACGTGCCCAGTCCGGAGGGCATGCCGGATGGCACGGAGCGTCGCTCCCTCGAGCAAGCGCTGCGGTACATGGACCTGCGGCCGGGGCAGGCGCTGGCGGGTCAGCGGCTCGACGTGGTGTTCATCGGCTCCTGCACCAACAGCCGTATCAGCGACCTGCGCCAGGCCGCCGCGATCATGCGCGGGCGGCAGGTGGCCGACGGGCTTAGGGTGATGGTGGTCCCCGGCAGCCAGCAGGTGAAGGCCCAGGCCGAGCGCGAGGGGCTCGACCAGGTCTTCCGCGCGGCGGGCGCCGACTGGCGCGAGGCCGGCTGCTCGATGTGCATCGCCATGAACGGCGACCAGGCCGAGCCAGGGCAGTACACGATGTCCACCAGCAATCGCAACTTCGAGGGCCGCCAGGGCAAGGGTGCCAGGACGCTCCTCGTCAGCCCGATGACCGCCGCTGCCTCCGCCATCAGCGGGGTCGTCACGGATCCGCGTGGCTACGTCGACGCCATGGGGGGCGACACGCTGTCGGCGCCCGCCGGCGGGCACTGATGACCGAGCCCTTCCAGACGTTTGCCAGCGCCGTGATCCCGCTTCTCGCGGAGAACGTCGACACGGACCAGATCATCCCGGCGCGCTACCTCAAGACCACCGAGAAGACCGGTTTGGCGAACGTCCTCTTCAACGACTGGCGCTACCTGTCCGACGGCAACCCGAACCCCGAATTCGTGTTGAACCGGCCCGAGATGGCGGGCCGCCGGATCCTGCTGTCCGGCGCCAACTTCGGCTCCGGCTCGTCGCGCGAGCACGCTCCGTGGGCGCTCACCGCGTGGGGCATCCGCGCCATCCTGGCGCCGAGCTTCGCCGACATCTTCCGCAGCAACGCCCTGAAGAACGGGCTGCTGCCGATCACCGTGAGCGACGAGGAGCACGCCCATCTCGTGGCGCTGCTCGCCGCGGATCCCGACCGCGAGCTGACCGTGGACCTGGAGCACCAGGTGGTTCATCTGCCGGACGACCAGGATCTTCCGTTCCAGGTCGACCCGTTCGCCCGCCAGATGCTCCTGGCCGGCACGGACGAGCTCGGCTGGCTGCTCGCGCGGGATGGCGCGATCGGCGACTACGAACTCGGCCATCCGGGTCGCGTCGACACCCTTGCCGGCGCGCGCTGACTCCACCGGGGCTCACCGAGACCCCCCGGCGGCGCCGGGGCGAGCTCCCCGAGACCCCTGCGTCTCGTAGTCGCGCGATGACTGCAAGGGTGGACTTCGGCCAAGTTCGGCCACTCAACCCACCGATGCCGACCTCGTGGACGCCTCAGGAAACGGCCCCAGCGGGCGTCAGACACGCATACCACTCGCCCCGCGCATCTGCGACGCAACGTGCGCTCGACACGGCTCGCAACAGTCACGCTGCGCATGCCAGACCGGAACGTCGTCGGGGCTCCCCTCCGGCCCACTCCGGCCGCTGTCGGCTAGGCTGGCACCCATCGAACCCGATCCGCACCCCACCCACCCCAGACGAGGACCCGAACCCTTGACCAAGCAGTACCCCAAGCAGCCGGACCTGGCGATCGACGCCTCGAAGCGCTACACCGCTACGATCCAGACGAGCGCCGGGGCGATGACCGCCGAGCTGTGGCCGGCAGAGGCGCCGATGACGGTCAACAACTTCGTGTTCCTGGCACGCGACGGCTTCTACGATGGCGTCATCTTCCACCGCGTCATCCCGGGCTTCATGATCCAGGGTGGCGACCCGACCGGCACCGGCAGCGGCGGACCCGGCTACAAGTTCAAGGACGAGCCGGTCCGCAAGCCGTACAGCCGCGGCACGCTCGCGATGGCCAATGCCGGCCCCAACACCAACGGCAGCCAATTCTTCGTGATGCACGCGGACTACGGCCTGCCGCCGAACTACACGATCTTCGGCAAGCTCACCTCCGGCGAGGAGGTCATCGATGCCATCGCAACGGCGCCCACAGGCTCCCACGATCGACCCAAGCAGCCGGCCACCATCCAGTCGATCACCATCGACGAGGCCTAGGCTCGAGACGCCGGCCAGGGGCGCCTGACCGGCCGTCAGAACCGTGAACCTGCTCGACGCGATCCTCATCGGCATGGTCGTGCTGGCCGCGCTCAGCGGCTACCGCGCCGGTGCGGTGCCGCAACTCTTCGCGTGGCTCGGCGTCGCTCTGTTCGTGGTGGGCGCGTTCCTGCTCCTGCCGCTCGCCCAGCCGGCGCTCGAAGATGTCGACCCGCTGCTGCGCGGCGTCGTCGTGCTCGGCGCATTCGGCGTCGCCTTCTTCCTCGGCCAGGGCGTCGGCGGGCTCGTCGGGAACCGGTTGCGCGACCGGCTCGGGCGGGGCGTGCTCGGTGGCCTGGACCAGCTCGCGGGGGCGGTCGTCGGGGCGGCCGAGGGGATCCTCGTCATCTGGCTGGCAAGTGGCCTGATCACCGCCGTCCCGCATCCGGAGCTGCAACGCCAGGCTCGCGACTCGGCGGTGCTGCGAATCGTCCAGACCACCCTCCCCTCGTCGGCCGTCATCACCGCTCGCATCGAGCGGCTGCTCGACGAGTCGGGCCTGCCGCGACTGTTCATCGGTGCGGCGCCGTCACCGGCGGGCAACGTTCCGCCGCCGGCCACGGCGCGCGCCCGGGCCATCGCCCAGGTAGGCCTCCCGAGCACCGTCGAGGTGCTCAGCCTCGGCTGCGGCACGGGGTTCGTAGGGTCCGGCTTCGTCGTCCGGCCCGGCTACGTGGTCACCAACGCCCACGTGGTGGCCGGCGGCCGGGACATCAGCGCCACGGTCGGCGCCGACGACAGCGAAGCGACCGTGGTGACGTTCGATGCCGATCTGGACGTGGCGCTGCTCCATGTGCCGGACCTGGAAGCGCCGGCCCTCCGCCTCGCCACTCGCACGCCGTCGGTGGGCACGGAAGCTGCAGCCCTCGGCCATCCGGGCGGCCGCGAGCTGACGATCGTGCCGGCGGCAGTGACGGCCAGTTATCCGGCGCTGGGGCGGAACATCTACGGCGAAGGCACGGTCACCCGGACGGTGATCGAGTTGCGCGCCACCCTCGAACGCGGCGAGAGCGGTGGCCCGCTGGTGCTCCCCGATGGGACCGTCGGCGGTGTCATCTTCGGCGGCGCGGTAGCGAACGAGGGCGTCGGCTATGCGCTCGCGCCGGGGGACGTTTCGCGGCGCATCGCGACCGGCCTCGCCAGCACCAGCGCCGTCTCCACCGGCGGCTGCATCGACTGATCCGGCCCACCGGACCCCTGTTACGCTCCGGTGATGTCCGACCCGACCAGGCTCGCGGAGCACGCGGCCCGCCCGACCGGCCCCTACGACCGCCCGTCAG
>JACDBP010000105.1 GCA_013694835.1 Chloroflexota bacterium | reverse complement strand
ATCCGGCACAGGGCGACCGGGCGCCCGACTGGGGCGGCGGGACCCACGCGTTCCGGCACAGGGCGACGACGGCCTCAGTCGGCGACGGGCACGCCGCCCTGCGCGTCGGGCACCAGCACCACGGCCGTGCCGTAGGCCACGATCTCGCTCATGAAATCGGCCAGCGACGAGCTGTCGAACCGCATCGACAGGACCGCGTTCGCACCGTAGGCAGCGGCATTCGCGACCAACCGCTCCACTGCCTGGCGGCGGCTCTGCTCCAGCAACTCCGTGTACTCCTTGATCTCCCCGCCGCCGAGTGACCGGAGCCCGGCCATGATGTTGCCGCCGATGCCCCGGCTCCGGACGACGAGCCCGAAGACGGCGCCCCGGACCTCCTGCACCCGCCAGCCGGCCACGTACGGCGTCGTGACCACCAGGATGTTCGGCGGCGCCGGCTGTTCCGGCTGTCCCCACTGCGGTCCGCTCATCGTTCGGAACTCCCTTCTGGTTGGTCCACCAGTACGCCGCCCCAGGCGGTCGGGTCGACATCCATCATCGATTGCGAGAACGTCCAGCGGTGGCCCGCCAGGTCCTCGATCGTGCACTGCCGTTCACCGTACGGGTAGTCGCTCGGCGGCGCCAGGATGCGCGCCCCGCCCCGCAGGTCCCGGTCGTGATAGTGGTCCACATCCTCCACCCGCACCATCACCGCGTCAGCTGCGAGATCCCATGAGGTCGGCGCTGCTCCGCCACTGCCTGCGACGATGACGTCGCTGTCGCCGACGGCAAGCTGCGCCCGGTGGGTCCCGATGCGAAGCCGTTCCCGGAACCCGAATGTCCGGCGGAGTCACGCCACCGCCTCCGGCACGTTCGGATACGCCAGCACCGGGATGACGGTTGACGGTGGCATCGAGCGGTTCGCGATCATCGGCACCTAAGGTGCGGTCTACGCGGCGGATGTCGCCCGCGCCAGCCGATCCACCAGGGCACGCGTCGTCTGCCACGCGGCAGATGCCTCCCTGGGCAGGCGGACCCGGATCTGGTTGGAACCGTAGACGATGCCGCCGACCGGGATGCCGGGGATACGGTCGCCGGGGCCTGCCGGTGCGAGGACGCGCATCGTCGTCGCTCGCGACCACTCGGGCGGGAACCGGACGATGAGCGTCCCCTCGTCGCGGGCCACCGACATGATCCCAGCGGCATCGGCTGCGAGGCGCAGTCGTGCCACCTCCAGCAGCCGCTCCACCGGTCCCGGGACCGGCCCGAACCGGTCGACCAGCTCCGAACGCACCGCGCCGACCTCGGCGTCGGTGGCTGCACGGCCCAGCCGCCGGTACAGCTCCAGCTTCTGCGGCTCTTCCGGGACGTACTCGTCCGGGAGGTAGGCGTCCACGGGCAGGTCGATCACCGCCGACTGACGCCGGACGAGGGGCTGCCGTTGCTCGAAGACCGCCTTTTCCTCTTCGACCGCCTCTGAGAGCAGACGGGTGTAGAGGTCGAATCCCACGGCAGCCATGTGCCCTGACTGCTCCCCGCCCAGGATGTTGCCGGCGCCTCGGATCTCCAGGTCCGAGAGTGCGATCTGAAAGCCCGCCCCGAGCTCCGAGGCATTGAAGATCGCCTGGAGCCGTTTTCGCGCGATCTCCGAGAGCCGGTCCCGCCGCCGGTACAGGAGGTAGGCGTACGCCCGACGCGACGATCGGCCGACCCGCCCTCGTAGCTGGTACAGCTGGGCCAGGCCGAGCCCGTCGGCGCGGTCGATGACGATCGTGTTGGCGTTCGGGATGTCCAGGCCCGACTCGATGATGGTCGTGCAGACGAGGACGTCGTACTCATGCTCGGAGAAGGCGAGCATCACCCGCTCCAACAGGCCCTCACCCATCTGACCATGGCCGACCATGATCCGCGCCATCGGCAGCAGACGGCGGAGCTGCTCGGCCTGCGCCTCGATCGTCTCGACCCGATTGTGGACATAGAAGACCTGGCCGCCACGGTCAAGCTCGCGCAGGATCGCGTCGCGGACGAGCCCCGCCGACGCTTCAGCCACACGCGTCTGGATCGGCAGGCGGTCCTCCGGCGGCGTCTCGATGACACTCATGTCCCGGACCCCGACGAGCGCCAGGTTGAGCGTCCGAGGGATCGGCGTCGCGGACAACGTGAGCACGTGGACCTCGCGCCGGAGTTGCTTCAGCCGCTCCTTGTGAGAGACCCCGAACCGTTGTTCTTCGTCCACCACCAGCAGGCCGAGGTCCCGGAACTTCACGTCCTTTGACAGCAGACGGTGCGTGCCGATGACCAGGTCCACCGACCCCGCCTCAAGGCCGGCCAGCGTGTCCCGCTGTTCGGGGAGCGCCACGAACCGCGAGAGGACGCGGACGGTCATCGGGTACGCCGCGAAGCGCTGGCTGAAGGTGACGAAGTGCTGCTGTGCGAGGACGGTGGTCGGGACCAGCACCGCGACCTGTGTCCCTTCCTGGATAGCCTTGAAGGCCGCTCGCAGCGCGACCTCCGTCTTGCCATATCCCACATCGCCGACCACGAGGCGGTCCATCGGCTGCTCGTGCTCCAGGTCGCCCTTGACCTCCAGGATGGCGCGCTCCTGATCCGGCGTCTCTTCGTACGGGAAGGCGCCCTCCAGCTCCGCCTGCCAGGGCGTGTCGTCGCCGAAAGCCCGGCCGCGGACCTTGGCTCGCGCCGAGTACAGCTCCAACAGCTCCTTCGCCAGGTCCTTGGTCGCCTTGCGGACGCGCGTCCTTGCCCGCTGCCACTCGCCGCCGCCGAGACGTGACAGCGCAGGATGCTCGCCGCCCGCGTAGCGGCTGACCCGGTCGATCTGCTCGACGGGGACCCAGATGCGGTCGGTGCCCGCGAAGCGCAGCTCCAGGAAGTCGCGCTCCTCGTCGCCCGAGCCGCCGGCGCCTCGACGAACGAGGCCGTGGTACTCGGCGATGCCGTGATCGATGTGGACGACCGGATCGCCCGGCTTCAGCCGCTCGAGCATGTCGCGCGGCACCACGCGGCGAAGGGCCCGCGGTCGGCGGACCCGGACGCTCCCGAAGAGCTCGCGGTCGCTGATGAGCACGAGTCCGTCCGGTCCCCCGGCGAACCCGCCGTTGAGGCTGCGGTCGACCAGCGCCAGGCTGCCCGGCGGCAGGGCCTCCCGGATGCGCGAGACGGGCGCGGCCACGATGTCCGATTCGCCGAGCAGCTCAGAGAGCCGCGCCGCCTGGTCGGACGTCAGCACTACGCGCGCCCGCTCCTTCCGCCAGCGCTCGACGGTCGGACCGATCGAGGAGATGGCCGCCGGCGGCAGGGCCGGCTCGTGCCAGCCGAACGGGTTGCCACCGGGCGGCGCATCCGCGGCCTCGGGCTCCCACGTGAGGGACACGGACCGCGCCCCGGCAAGAGCACCTTTCCAGGCGCGGCGCGCCGGGTAGGCGGTCGGCCAGCCGGCGATCATCTCCCCTGACGCCTCCAGCTCACGACGCCGCTCGTCCGCCTGGGCCCACAGGAAGTCGGCTGCCTGAGCGATGTCCTCCGGCTCGTCCAGCAACCACAGGGCGTCGCCGACGTGGTCCAGCCCGGTGGCCGGCGCGAGGAACGCCGCCCAGATCTCGCCGGCGTCGCCGATCTCGCCGTTGTCGAGATGCGCGAGGTCGTCCGCCAGTCGCTCCGGTAGCCGAGACGCGAGTCGCCCGAGTCGCTCGCGGAGTCTCGATGCCAGGTCGGACGGCAGCAGGAACTCCGAGGCCGGCAGCAGCACCGCCTCGTCGAGCGCGCCGCGACCACGCTGGTCGGCCGGATCGAAGTTGCGCAACGACTCGACCTCGTCGCCGAACCATTCGATGCGGACCGGCAATGGCTGCCCCGCCGGGAACAGGTCGACGATGCCGCCCCGTCGCGTGAACTCCCCGCGCCCGCCGACTTCCGGCACGTTCTCGTAACCGAGATCGATCAGCTCCCGGAGGAGCCGATCCTGGGAGAGCCGCGAGCCGCGTCGTACGAGCAGCGGTCGCTCCGGCACGGCAGCGGGATCCAGGGTGTGCTGGAACAGCGCCTGGACGCTCGCGACCAGCACTCGCGCGGCTCCGCTGTCGGTTGCGCCCGCCTTCCACGCGGCGAGGGCGGCGACACGCCCCGCGGACTCGTCGTGGACGAGCTGCGAGCGCTCGTACGCCAGCGAGGTCCTCGGCTCCAGTGTGACGACGGACCCGGGCTCGCCGAGCCACGCCTGAAGCTCCTCCGCGACCCGATCCGCGATCTCCGCGTCGCGCGAGACCCAGATGAGCCGCTCGCCGGAGGCGATCGCAAGCGCTGCCGCCAGGAAACTCTTGGCCCCGTGCGGCATCGCGGCGTACGTGACGTGGCGGAGGGCCTGTCCCGCACGACCGCCCTTGACCAGTTCGAACCGTTCGACGAGGGCCTGCAACTCGCCTGTCGCTGCTAGCAGTTCGGGGAGGGCGCGGAGATCGGGGATCCGGCCGCGCTGGCCGGGTTCGGCTTCGGCTGCAGGCGCGCGACTCCGGGTAGCCGTTCGCGCGACCACCGCCTCCCCGATGTGGCGGTCGCGCCCGCGGCGCCCGCGCAGGCGAGGCGTGGTCTCGGTC
>JACDBP010000085.1 GCA_013694835.1 Chloroflexota bacterium | reverse complement strand
GCACCTCCGGCACGCACGTGAGGAGCCAGACCTCGTCGCATTCCGTCGCGTAGCCGCCCTCGACCAGCTTGATCGCCTCGACCACGATCAGTGGCGCGTCGGCCTGCCGGGCGGCGTCCACGGCGGCGACGGCCCTTCGCCGGACGGCGGGATGGACGATCGCCTCCAGCTCGGCCAGCGCACGCTGGTCGTGGAACACGACCGCCGCGAGCGCCTTCCGGTCGAGCGTGCCGTCGGCAGCGAACACGGCGTCGCCGAAGCGGGCGCGGATCGGGCCGAGGGATGCCTCGCCGGGCCCGGTCACGAAGCGAGCCAGGTCGTCAGCATCGATGACCGTCGCCCCGAGCTCGCCGAGCCAACCGGCCACGGTCGACTTCCCGCAACCGATCGGCCCGGTGAGGCCGATGAGGAGGCCAGGTCCGGAGGGACGGTCCGCGGCCGTCACCTTCATCGAGGCGCCCGCTCCTCGAGCGCGAGCCAGGCGTCCTCGACCTGGGCGAGCGCCGTGTCGACATCGGCGAGCTCGCTCGTGACCCGCCGAAGCTCGACGAAGTTCGCGTGCACCGCAGGATCGCCCAGTGCCAGCTCGAGGTGCGTCCTGCGCAAGCCGAGCCGCGTCAGGTCCTCTTCGACAGCTGACCGCTGACGGCGGTAAGCGTCCTTGGAGAGCGCAGCCGGCTTCGCGGCGCGCGGCGCTGTGACCGCCGGGAGGATCCCGAGTCCGGTCCCGCCACGCGACCGGCCGCCAGACGTGCGTCCATTCAAGGCGGACGGTTCGCCACCGTTCCGCCGCCCTGCGCCGCGCAGTGGCGACCCAACGGGCGACCGGCCTCCGTCGAGCCGCCGCGACTGGAGCTCCAGCTCGCCTGCGACCGTCCAGCCATCGGCCTGTGCCGCGCGCCATTCGCGATAGCGGCCCTCGAAGGCCGCCGCACGCCCGGGCGAGCCAGGCCCGCCGCCCTCCACGACCCACAGCCGGTCGCAGAGGCCGTCCAGGAGCCGCCGGTCGTGCGACACGACGAGCAGCGTCGCCGGAGACTCGCGCAGGAACGACTCGAGGGCCTCTCGCGCCGGGATATCGAGGTGGTTCGTTGGCTCGTCGAGCAGCAGCAGGTTCGCCGGCATGATGCCGAGAAGGGCCAGCTCGAGGCGAGATCGCTCCCCGCCGGAGAGCTCCGAGACCGGCTTGAACACGTCCTCGCCGCGAAACAGGAAGCGAGCCAGGTAGGATCGCGCGGGACCGTTGTCCGCGCGTGCCACCGACAGCAGCGCGTCCAGCACGGTCGCTCCCGGGAAGGCGGCGCGCCGGATCTGTGCGAGGTACGCGGGCTGCACCGCGGCACCGAGCTTGAGCATCCCCTCCAACGGCGCCAGCTCACCGGCGATCGTCCGCAGCAGCGTGGTCTTGCCCGCGCCGTTCGGCCCGACGATGCCGATCCGGTCGCCGCGGCTGGCCTCCAGCCGGGGGATGCTGAGCACCGGCGTCTTTGAACCCGGCGAATCGGGACCGCCGCGAAAGCCCACCACCAGGTCGCGCAGCTGGACCACCATGTCCCCCGAGCGGACCGGCCCGCCACCCATCAGAGCGCTCGTGCTGAGCTTGAGGTTCGGGCCCTTCCGTGGTGCGTCGATGGCCGTCTGCCTGATCGCCTCGAGCCGGCGCTCGTGCTCGTGCATCTTCGAGTACTTCCTGTGACTCCGGTATCGCTGGATGAGCTCCAGCTCCCGGGCGATGGAGGTGGCACTGTTCTCGGCGTCCTTCGCGAGCCGCTCGTCGCGGGCGGCCCGCTGCCGCAGGTACGCCGAGTAGTCGCCACGGAACGCCTCGATGCGACGGTGTCGAAGCTCCCAGACGCGCTGCACGACGGCATCCAGGAACGCTCGATCGTGCGAGGCGACCAGCAGTGCCCGGGAGCGCCTCACGAGCGCATCCTCGAGCCACTCGAGCGCCGCGAGATCGAGGTGGTTGGTCGGCTCGTCGAGCATCAGCAGGTCGGGATCCGATACCACGAGGCGCGCCAGGGCTGCCCGCGTCTGCTCGCCACCGGACAGCTCCAGCGGCGAACGGTCCCACTCGTCGCGGGTGAGGCCGAGCCCCGAGAGCGTCGCCTCCACGCGCTGGTCCAGGTGGTAGCCGTCCAGCTGCTCGAAACGGTCGCGGAGCGCGGCGTAACGAGGACTCTCCACGGCGTCGGCACCTGCGGACTCGATCGCTGCCAGCTCACCCTCGAGGACCTCCACCTCCTCGGCGCCGGCCCGGACCCCGATGCGTACCGAGGGCGCGGCCGCGAAGACCGGGTCCAGGTTGGCCTCCTGGGTCAGCAGCCCGATGCGCAGGCCCGCCTTCCGGATGACCCGACCGCCGTCCGGCTCATCGGCGCCCGCGGCGAGCTTGAGGAGCGTCGTCTTGCCGGCCCCGTTGGCACCGACGAGACCGATCCGCTCGCCATGGGCGACGGCAGCATCGATGGAATCGAGGATCACGAAGTCGCCGATCTCCCGACGCAGAGCCTCGAGGCGCAGGATCGCCATCAGTCGCGCTCCGCTCCCACGGCGCCCTCGCCGAGCGGTAGCTCGCTCCATCGCGGCCCGCGACGCGCATTCGCTACGGCACCTTTGAGTAGCTTCCGGTTGGCCGGCGTCTGCTCGGCACGTGGCAACCGCTGGCACCAGGAGCAGAAGTGGGTGCTGCGCATCCCCAGCACGAACCGACGCAGGGGTCGGTCGCACCGGCGACAGGGCGTACCGGTCCGCTGGTAGACGTTCAGGTAGCGCTGCATCTCACCGTCACCCTCGGGCGCCGTGTAGTCATCCACGGACGAGCCGCGCCGGGCGATGCCCTCTCCGAGCACGTCTCGGATGGCCGTGTAGAGCCGGCGCTCGTCATCCGGCTTCAGGCTCGCCGCGCTGCGCAGTGGGTGGAGTCTCGCCCGCCAGAGAGCCTCGTCGGCGTAGATGTTGCCGATGCCGGCGAGAAACGCCTGGTCCATCAGCAGTGGCTTGAGACGGCCCCGGCGCGTCCGGATGAGGGCCCGGAAGCGGCGGACGGTGAAATCCTCGGCCAGCGGTTCCGGCCCGAACTGGTCGTACAGCTCGCCGATGTCGTCCGCGCCGAGGATCAGCCCTTCCTCGCCGCGCCGGTAGAGCCCCAGGCGGCCGAACTTGCGGACGTCGCGGATGCGCAGCTCGCGCCCATCGGCGAGGGCGAACACGTGGTGGACGTGACGGTCACCCGTGACGTGCGGCTCGACCACGAACAGTTGGCCGGTCATCTTGACCTGGACAGCCAGCACCATGTCCCCGCTGAGCGGCATGATCAGCCACTTGGCACGCCGGGTGACGTCCAGCACCTCCCGCCCGGCGAGCTGCGTCGCGAACCGCTCCGGGTCCGGATACTTGATGGCGCGCGGCCAATCGGTCTGGAATCCTGTGATCGTCGCGCCATCCAGGAGCGGCCGTAGCTCGCGCGCGATGGTCTCGACCTCGGGAAGCTCGGGCATGGTCCGAGTGTAGGGTGAGCGCCCGACGAGGTCCGGCCGGCGTGAGGGTCAGCCGACCCCGGCAAGCGCCGGGTCCGGCATCGGCGTCAACGATTCCCAGTCCTCGCCGGTCTTGATGTCGACGGTCAGCGGCACGCTCAGCGGCAGCGCGTCCTCCATCGCGGCGCGGATCGTCGGAACCAGTGCCTCGACCTCGCCGCGCGGCACCTCCAGCAACACCTCGTCGTGGACCGAGAGCAGCATCCGCGCACGCGAGCCCTCCCGGCGGAGACGCTCATGGAGCCGGATGAGACCGATCTTCATGACGTCCGCGGCGGTCCCCTGGATGGGCATGTTGATCGCCATCCGCTCCCCCGCCGAGCGAAGCGAAGGGTTGCGTGCCTCCAGCTCCGGGATCCAGCGGCGCCGGCCGAGGAGGGTCTCCACGTAGCCCTGGCGTTTCGCCAGGTCCTTGATGTGGATCATGTAGTAGGCGATGCCGCTGTACGCCGCGAAGTAGCTGTTGATGAACTCCTGCGCCTCCTGGCGCGGGATGTTCGCCCGTGACGACAGCCCGAAGTCGCTCATCCCGTAGGCGAGTCCGAAGTTGACCATCTTGGCCATCGAACGCTCGCTCGGCGTGACGTCCTGCGGCGGCTTGTGGAGCACACGAGCGGCTGTCTCGCGGTGGATGTCGGCGTGGCGCTCGAACGCCTCCTTCAGATGCACGTCGCCCGAGACGTGGGCGAGGATCCGCAGCTCGATCTGGCTGTAGTCGGCGGCCACCAGCACCGTGTCCGGGCTGCCCGCCACGAACGCCCGTCGGATCCGCCGGCCGAGCTCCGTCCGGATGGGGATGTTCTGCAGGTTCGGATCGGTCGAGCTCAGCCGCCCTGTCGAGGCGACCGCCTGGTGGAAGGTGGTGTGCACCCGGTCCGTGAGCGGGTCCACGAGCGCAGGCAGGGCATCGACGTACGTGCTCTTGAGCTTGGAGTACAGCCGCCAGTCGAGCAGCTTGCTGACCATCGGGTGCGCCGCCCGCAGGTCCTCCAGGACCCCCGCGTCCGTGGAGAACCCCGTCTTGGTTCGACGTCCCCGCGGCAGGTTCAGCTCGTAGAACAGGACCTGCTCCAGCTGCTTGGGCGAGCCGAGCGTGAACTCGTGGCCGACGTCGGCGTAGATCTCGCCGCGCAGCCGATCGATCTCCGTGCTGAACGTCTCGCGCAGCTCGGCGATGGCCGCATGGTCCAGCGCCACCCCCGCGGCCTCCATCGTCGCGAGCGCCGGGATGAGCGGCAGTTCCAGCTCGCGGTACAGTCGCTCGAAGCCATGCCCACTGAGATCGGGTTCGAGTGAGCCGCGAGCGGCAGTCACCGCCAGCGCCTGGACGGCCGCATGGTCCGGCCCGCGCAGCGCCCCCACGGGTGGCAGCTCCACCGACAGCCGCTCGGCGCAGATGTCGGTCAGGGACTGGCTGCGAAGCGCGGCGTTCAGGATGTACGCGGCGATCTGGCTGTCGAAGGCCACCGGTGGCAGCGGCTCCCCAAGGGACCGAGGATCCGCCCGCGCCTCGGGGTCGCGCCGGGCCAGCTCCCAGACGAGGAACGGCTTGACCTCGTGCCCCGCCAGGGCGCGACCGGTGTCGAGCAGCTCGAAGGCGAGGCGGTTCGCCAGGTTCGCGTCGGCGGCGACCACGCGGCCATCGGGTGCCGCGACCGCCAGGCCGAGCAGCTCGCCCCGTCGCGGACGGGGGTCGCTCAGCGCCACGCCGACCGTCAGGTCCGGCTGGCCGCCCAGCCACCCGCGCAAGTCGCTGCCCTCGTCGAAGCGCTCCACGAGATCGGGGTCGCGGATCGCTGCGAGCAGGCGCTCCCGCGGGTCGTGCGGCAGTGCCCTGGCGATGGGCTCCGCCCCGGGACCGCGCGCGTCGGCGGCGGGCGCCTCGACCGCATCCTTCGCGGGATCGCCACTGACGGGCTCCGTGCCTGCAGACTCGGGCACCCCGGCCGCTGCGGCGGGCTCGGCACCCGCAGGCCCGGCACGCTCGGGCTCGGCTCCCTCAGGCCCTGCGCCAGCCTCCGTCACCTGAGCCGCGCCGTTCGTCTGGCTGGCCGTCGCCTGGCCGCGGGTCAGCGATCCGAAATCCAGGCTCAGCTGGAGCCCAGTCCCCTCCCCCATGGGCGAGTCGCCCTTGTTCCGATCCGCGGCCAGCACCCGTCCGGGCACCAGCGCCGCCGGCACGGGCGCGGAGCGGTCTGCCTGTCGCAGCAGCTCGCCTGGTGCTCGTTCGTCCTCGCCGTCGACGGCCGGCAGCCGCTCCACGAGCGTTCGGAACTCGTACTCGCGGAAGAGCCGGAAGACCTCCTTGCGGTCGTAATCGCCGAGCCGAGCGTGGCTCAGGTCCAACTCGATCGGAGCGTCGCGGTCGATCGTCACCAGGTCCCGCCAGAGGTAGACGTCGTCCTTCAGTTCGGCGAGCTTGGCGCGGAAGCGCTCCGGCTTGATCGAGTCAAGGTTGGCATAGAGACCCTCCAGCGTGCCGTGAGCCTGCAGCCAGGCGGAGGCGGTCTTGTCGCCGACACCCGGGACGCCCGGGATGTTGTCGGTGGTGTCGCCCTTGAGCGCCTTGAAGTCGATCATCTGCCGAGGCTCGAGCCCGTATCGCTCCCGGATGCGGTCGGGGTCATAGATGACGGTCGACTGGACGCCCATGCGGGTCGTCATCAGGCTGACGTTCTCGCTGGCGAGCTGGAGCATGTCCAGGTCGCCCGAGACGATCATCGATGCCAGGCCCTGTTCCTCGGCCTGGCGCGTCAGCGCGCCGATCAGGTCGTCCGCCTCGAACCCCTGCATCTCGTACATCGGGATGCGGAACGCGGTGAGCAGCTCGCGGATGATCGGGAATTGGTCACGGAGGTCGTCCGGCGTGGGGCGACGGGTGGCCTTGTACTCGCTGTACATGTCGGCGCGGAACGAGCGCCCGACGTCGAAGCAGGCGATGACGTAGTCCGGCTTCACGTCCTGGAAGCCGCGCAGGATGATGCTCCAGAAGCCGAACGCCGCGTTGACGAGTTGACCACGACTCGTGGTGAGCGGCGTCTCGATGAGGGCGAAGTACGCGCGATAGATCAGGCTGTGCGCGTCGATGAGCATGAGCCGTTCCACGGCCCGAGTGTAGCCGCGCGCCGGTCCCGACCCGGGTGCGTCAGGCGCGGCGGGCGATGCTCCGCAGACTGATCACTGCGGCTCCGAGCACGAGGAGCAGCCCGGTGAGGATGAGGATCGGCCGCCGGTCGTCCGAGTCCGCCGGCACGGTCCCCTGAGGC
>JACDBP010000076.1 GCA_013694835.1 Chloroflexota bacterium | reverse complement strand
CCCGGCTTCTACGACGAGGTGCGTGAGCTGACGCCGCGTGAGCGGCAGGAGTTCGCCAGGCTGCCGCTGGACGAGGAAGCGTTCCGGGCAGCCATCGGCGTGCCGGCGCTCTTCGGGGAGTCCGAGTACAGCGTGCTGGAGCGCCGTGGTGCGCGGCCGACGCTCGATGTCAACGGCCTCTGGGGCGGCTTCCAGGGGGAGGGGTCCAAGACGATCATCCCGGCGCACGCCCACGCGAAGTTGAGCACGCGCCTCGTCCCGGACATGGATCCAGAGCGGACGTTCGAGCGGTTGCGCGACGCCGTGCTGGCGGCTGCGCCCGCGGGCGTGGACGTCTCGGTGACCCTCATCAGCCACGGCATGTGGGGGATCACGCCGATCGACCACTGGGCCACCCGCGCGGCGGCAGCGGCGCTCGAGGACGTGTTCGGCAGGGCGCCCGTCTACCTTCGGGAGGGCGGATCGATCCCGGTCACGTCCTCGTTCAAGACCATCCTCGGGCTCGAGACGGTGCTGCTCGGTTTCACCAACCCGGACGATCAGGCGCACGCCCCGAACGAGCAGATGGTGCTGGCGAACTACGAGGGCGGTGTTCGCACGGTGGTCCGCTACTGGGATGCCCTGTCGCGCGCTGATCGGCGGTCGGGCGACTCCGGCTAGCAGCTGCTCCCGGTCGGAGCGCACGGGCGACCCCGGCTAGACTCACGAGGTGCCCGAAGCCAAGCGACTGTTCCGGCCGGATGTGCTGTTCCTGGACGTCGGCGACACGCTCATCCGGCCCCAGCCCTCGTGGTCGGGCCTCTACATCGAGGCGCTGCGCGGCCAGGGCATCGACGTCACCGAGGAGCAGCTCGATCGCGCGTTCGCCAGCGCGACGACCTCCGAGCACCGGTCGTTCGAGGGCCCGTTCGCGACCACCGAGCACGAGAGCTGGCAGCGGATCGTGGCCTTCGACCAGCTGGTGCTGGACCAGCTCGGACACCATCGGCAACCCGAGTCCGTCTTCCGTGCCATCGAGGGGCGCTTCTCGGTCGCTGGTTCGTGGCATGTCTTTCCGGACGTGCTGCCGGCGCTCGATGCGCTGCGCGAGGCAGGCATCCGCATGGCCGTCATCAGCAACTGGACCTGGACCGCGGTCGAGCTGCTCCACGAGCTGGACCTCGCAGCCCATTTCGAAGCCTTTGCGATCAGCGCCCGCGTTGGCTACCAGAAGCCGCATGCAGGGATCTTTCGCCACGCGCTCGAGCTGACCGGAGCCGCGCCGGAGCGGGCCATCCACGTCGGTGACCAGTACCGGGCGGATGTCCTCGGGGCCCGGTCCGTCGGCATCACGCCGGTGCTGCTCGAGCGGCGGGGGCGCGATCACGAAACGATCGGTGTGCCCGAGGAAGACCGCACGAACGTTCCCTTCATCCGCGACCTCCTGGGCCTGCTCGAGCTGCTCGAGGTGCCGGTTCCTGCCGGCGCACCCCGCAGCTGAGCGGGCCGCCCGTCGGGCCGCCCCGCAACGGGGCACGCGAGGTATGGCGCACCTTCATCGCCACGCCGGTCCCGCTCGAGGTGACCGCGCAGCTCGGGGCGCTGCTCGAGCCGCTGCATCTCCCAGCGGCCGCCCGCTGGATGCGCGGAGCGTCGATCCACATGACGCTCGTGTTCATCGGTGCCACCAGTCCAGGGGCGGTGCCGCAGATCGCAACCGCGATCCGGGAGGTGGCTGCACGCCACCGACCGATCCGGGTGCGCCTCGGTGGGGCGGGAAGCTTCGGCGGCGGCAGCCGCCCTCGAGTGGCATGGGTCGGTCTCGCCGAAGGGGCGGAGTCGCTTCGTCGCCTAGCCGAGGAGCTGCATCCGCGGGTACTACCGCAGTTCGCGGGAACGCCGCGAGCACTCTCGCCGCACATCACGGTGGCTCGCCGCGCGGCGGACGACCTCGTCCTGCGGATGGACAGGGTGCTCGCCGAAGCGCCGCCGGTGACCTGGACGGCGGATCGGATCGTGCACTATCGGAGCCACCTCGCCATCGGGCCGCCGCTCCACGAGCAGCTCTCGGAGACGATCCTGGGGCGGCCTGCCGCGACGGATCGGTGACCGACGAGCACGTCCTCGGCATCCCTCGCGCCCGGCTCTTCCGGGACGGCACCTGGCGCGGCGTCCGGGACGATGGTGCGACCGCCGTCCTGGCGGCCGCGGCACGGTACGGGCACTATCGCCCACGCGCGGAGGCCGAGCAGGACCCGTCCTGGAAGCAGCTCATCCCCTACCTCGTGGTGCGCGACGGAGCACGCCTCTTGATGATGCGGCGGACCCGCGAGGGTGGCGATTCGCGCCTGCACGAGCGCTACACGATCGGCGTCGGCGGCCACCTCAACCCGGACGACGGAGACATCGTTGCCGGCCTGCGGCGCGAGTTCGACGAAGAGCTCGACGCGCCGTGGGAGCCCGTGTTCCGGTTGTTGGGCGTGCTCAATGACGACGAGGATCCGGTCGGCAGGGTCCATCTCGGGCTGGTCTACGAGACCGACGCCGGTGGCCGTCAGGTCGCCATCCGCGAGACTCACAAGCTGGAGGGCGCCTTCGCCTCGATCACGGAGGTCGAACGCGTCCGGGACCGGCTCGAGACGTGGAGTCAGCTGGTGCTGGATCATCTCGAGGGTCGGCGGGCCCCCGGCGCCCCCGACGTGGGATGATTCAGCCGAGGGCCTGATGCACCACACCGTCCGCCACCTGCTCCGCCCGCTGCGCGCGCTCGCGCTGGCGTCGCTGGTCTTCGGGGTGCTGGCGATGCTCGGCTCGGGTGTGCTCGGCGCGACGCCGCGGGTGGTGGTCCTGCCGACGACCGGCGTGGTCGACAACGTGATGTCGAGCTATCTCAGCGAGTCCATCGTGCGTGCCCAGCGCGACGGAGCCTCGGCGGTGGTCATCAGGCTCGATACGCCCGGCGGTTCGCTCGACGCCACGCGTGACATCGTGACGACGCTGCTGGAGTCGCCGCTGCCGGTGATCGTGTGGGTCGCCCCGGCGGGCAGCCG